>JAJDGF010000098.1 GCA_030265545.1 Eubacteriales bacterium OttesenSCG-928-N13 | reverse complement strand
CGAGTTCCAGCGCATGATCGCTGATGGGGAGAAGAACTTCTTTGAGGCGGTTCTGGTTTATCAACTTGATCGTTTTGCACGAAACCGTTATGACAGCGCCATCAATAAGGCGAAGCTGAAAAAGAACGGCATCCGCGTTATATCCGCCAGAGAAAACATCAGCGATGATGCTTCCGGCATTTTGGTTGAGGGTGTTCTTGAATCAATGGCAGAATACTACTCCGCAGAGCTTTCACAGAAAATTCGCCGTGGCATGGGCATCAACGCGGAAAAGTGCTTGAGCAACGGCAGCAATCCCGGCCTTGGGTATACGGTGGATAGTGAGCGCCGATTCCACATTGATCCGGATGGTGCTGTGGTTGTTCGTGAGATTTTCGAGTTGTATGCAAGTGGCAAAACCGTCACTGAGATTACTACGCATCTAAATGCAAAGCAAGTGAAAACCTCCCTCGGCAGAGACTTCAATAAAAATAGCTTGCACCGCATTTTGCGAAACAGGCGTTATATCGGTTATTACATTTACAAGGATACGGAAATCGAGGGCGGCATGCCTCGCATCATTGACGATAAGCTTTTTGAGTGAGTTCAGCACATCCTTGACCGTAATAAGAAAGCCCCGGCACGAGTTCGAGGAAAAGAAGAATATTTACTGACAACCAAGTTGTTCTGCGGCCATTGCCTCGAATTGATGACAGGATACGGCGGCACTTCAAAGACGGGCAAATCGTATCACTATTATGCTTGCAACAACATGAAGAAAAAGAAATGCAAAAAGAAAATCGTCAATAAGCATTATATCGAGGATAGGATTGTTTTGGAGTGTCGGAAGCTGCTGACGGATAAAAATATCGATAACATCGCAAAGTCCGTTGCCGCTGCTTGTGAGGCCGATTATGATAGTTCTACGATTAAGCGACTAAAGGCTTCAATTCGTGAAATTGACACCGCTATCGAAAATCTTTGGAAAGCTATGGAGCAAGGACAGGCTGTCGATATGATTACCGAACGCATCGAAAAGCGTAAAGCCGAGAAAACAGAAATTCAAACTCAGATGGCCATTGAGATGGGAAAAGAAATCACTTTTACCGCACCGCAAATCAGAGCATTTCTGAACTCGCTGAAAAAGGGGAATGTCAATGACGAAAACAATCGGCGAGGCATAATCAATATTTTCCTGCGAGCGATTTATCTGTATGATGACAAGTTTACGCTTGTACTCAACGGCGGAGAAAAGGCAATCACAATTGACGATATTCTGATGGACGAAATCGAGGCTAGTAATGAGGAGTATTTGAGTTCGTCGTTGGTTGCAGATGCTCCACCATGATTTTTGTCGAACGCTGTTAAACTTTGTAGTTTAGCAGCGTTCGGCTTTTATGTCATTATATTACAGCAACAACTATCAAGAAATCATACTATCTCTGCATTACCTGCATTAACGCTGCAAACTACGTAGTTGCAACTTTAATAGATGTATGGTAAAATCAATTGATTTTAATGAAGGAGTATTGATACATCTCATGGGTATTTGTTTTATTCGGATTCGCTAACATTGCGCAACAAGACCGATAAAAATCGGCTTTTTTGTTGCGCCTTGTTGTGTTTACGAATAACAAATAATGAGGTGTATTTTTTATGTCCAGAAATCATGGGCAATCTGTGCCCATTTCTTTTTCGCAGAATTTTTTAACATCACAGAAGACGATAGAGCGGCTTTTGAAGCTGACTAATATATGTAATAATGATTTGGTTGTTGAAATTGGCGCCGGAAAAGGACACATTACAAAAGTATTACTGCATAAATCTAGTCAAGTTATTGCTTTTGAAATTGATGCGAAGCTTTATGCGTCTCTTCGCAATAAGTTCGCAGACCATCAAAATCTAAAACTAATCAACAGAGATTTTTTGCGAACCAACTTACCTCAAACGGAATATAAAGTTTTTTCTAATATTCCTTTTGCAATAACTACAGATATAATCAGAAAGCTAACGCAAGATAATAACCCACCGTGTGAAACATGGCTTGTGCTGGAAAAGGGAGCGGCAAAACGTTTAAGCGGCAAACCCGGCGACACACTTCAATCCCTTTTGTTAAAGCCCTTTTTCGATTCAAATATCATATATCATTTTCGCAGAGAGGATTTTCATCCCGCACCTCGCGTTGATGTGGTATTACTTCATATTTCGAAAAAAGCAGTACCCGACATTTTACCGGCTGAGAAAAAAGCGTACTGTGATTTTATTACCCAGGGATTCAAATATGGTTTGTCCGGTAAGAAATCATTGCTTACCAAGCGCCAAATATCTACTGCGCTTCGACTTGCGAAATTGAACCCGCTCAGCCCAGGCGGTGAAGTTATGTATGTTCAATGGTTATGCCTCTTTCGATGTTGGTTGAAATATGGCCTGAGATAATATGGCTTGATATCCTTTCGGTAAAAAAGACACCTTATGTAATCTCCTATCGTAGATTTTCATTTGATCGGACTGTTCATGATTCGGGCATTCTTTTTTTGCAATACCGCTTCGCACGAGGCTTTTCGGCATCTTTGTTATTTTGGAGCATGTCCAATTCAACGAATTTGGGAAATAATCGAAGATGGCTTGACAAATCGCGTTTTCTGTTTTATACTCCTAGTTAGTTACTATAGTGATTAACCGAATATCCAATATAGTCAACAGGTATCGATATGGCCGGAAGCGAAGTCCCGGCAGAAAGGATCATCATGCAGTTGGATTTTAGCTCTGATAAGCCCATCTTCCTGCAGATTGCCGAGGGTCTGGAAGACGCAATCCTTTCGGGCGCTTTTGCGGAAGGCGAGCAGATCCCCTCCATCACCGAGTTTGCTGTAACCTACACCATCAACCCTGCCACCGCGCTGAAGGGTATCAACCTCCTGGTGGACCAGGGCATACTGTTCAAAAAGAGAGGTATCGGCATGTTCGTATCGGAAAACGCGCTGGATATGCTGCGCGTCAAGCGCCGCCAAAGCTTCTACGAGACCTACATCACCAGCCTTGTGGAAGAGGCCAGACGCTTGGCCTTGACCAAAGAGGACGTCGAAGCCCTGATCGGGCAAGGGTTTGAAGAAAGAAGGAGTAACCATGGCAATTGAAATCAAAGGGCTGACGAAGCACTACGGCAATGTCCAGGCGCTGCGCGGCATCGACCTCACCCTTGAGGCGGGCAAAATCTACGGCCTGCTGGGGCGCAACGGCGCCGGCAAAACCACGATGCTGAACATCCTCACCGGGCGACAGTTTGCCACCGCCGGTAGCGTGACGCTGGACGGGGCGCCCATCGCCGAGAACGACGAGTCCCTGCGGCAGATTTATATGTTGAGCGAGGCCACCTACTACCCCGAATCGATGAAGGTGCGGGAGGCGTTCAAATGGTCGGCCGAGTTCTACCCGAATTTTGACGACCCCTATGCCGACGAGCTGGCTGGCAGGTTTGGGCTGAACGTGAACAGCAAGGTGAACGCCCTATCCACCGGCTACAATACTATCTTCAAGCTGATCATTGCGCTGGCCTGCGGCGCGCGGGTGCTGCTGCTGGATGAGCCGGTGCTGGGGCTCGACGCCAACCACCGGGATTTGTTCTACAAATCGCTGATCGAGTGTTACGCCAAAACACCCTGCTGTGTGGTGATCTCCACCCATCTGGTGGATGAGGTCTCTCCCCTTGTGGAGGACGTGGTGATCATTCATCAGGGGACTATCCTGAAAAGCCTGCCTCGGGAGGAGCTGCTGACCCAGGGCTACACCGTCACCGGCGCGGCCGCCAAAGTGGACGCTTACATCACCGGCAAGAACGTGATTGGTACCGACGCCATCGGCGGCCTGAAAACCGCTTGCATTCTGGGCGAGCGTGGCGAAGGGGCCGAGGGCCTCGAGTTCAATGGGCTCGACCTACAGCGGCTGTTCATACAGCTGACCAACGACTAGGGGGAGGACACAAAATGACTGCCAACATCAAAAAATCGACGGGCTACCAGTTCAGCGACATAAAGAAATCCGTGCTCATTTACTACATCGTCATCATTGCGGTACAGGTGCTGAGCCTGGTCATCACCCACACCATCAAGAGCAATTCCCCCGTCATCCTCACGGTGTACGGCAGCAGCACTGTGGACATGGCCACTACCATCTTCCTGTTTGTGGTCGGTCTGTGCACCTTCAAGGAGAACTTCGGCATGCTGCTGCAAAACGGCTTCTCCCGGCGATCCATCTTGGTCGGGCGCGTTCTCTCCTTCGGCGCCATCGCCGGTCTGATGACGATTATTGACCTGCTGCTCACCCTGCTCTTCAACATGATTGGCAACGCCGTAGGCAACTTCTCCGTCACCACCACCTTTGAGGTCATCTATGGCTCTGGTGGTTTCGGCTGGCAGTTGCTGGGTGTGCTGTGTACCTTCCTGCTGTACCTTGCGGTGCTGCTGGTGGGCTACTGCATCAGTCTGATGTTCTATCGGCTGGGCAAGCTAGGCAAGGTGCTGGTGGGCGCCGGAGTGCCGGCATTGGTAGGCATCGTGGGCCCGATACTGGACCTGATTTTCACCGGCGGAAAAAACTACAGCGCCATCGACAATTTCTTCACTGTCATCTTCGGCTATGACCAGCACCAGCCCTGGTACGCCGTGGCTACCCTTACCGTTATCTCCCTGCTGGTGAGCCTGTGCACTTGGCTGATGCTGCGCCGGGCGACTGTGAGAAAATGAGTTGGGGCTGCCATCAGCGTGTTGACGGTCGTCAACACGCCCTCGTCGAAGGCCAGAGGCCTTCTCCTCGGATGGGAAACGAAAGCAAAATTTCTTGTGAAGTAAAACTTCACAAGAAACTCCGCAAAGCAGCGCCTGCATGAGGCGCTACGATCGGCACAGCCGGCTCAAATCTTCGATTTGAGCCGGCTGTGGTCTGCCCACAGGCAGACTTGCTTATCTTTAGGTACACAACCTTCATGGTATCCATGCCGTCAGCTGCAGTCCATATCCCTTTTGGGGAACTGTAGCTGACAAACACGTCCGCGTGATGGACATGTTCACGGATGGCAAGGCCACTCCCCGACCGCGGAAGTCGCGCGCAAATGGTGCTTATTTCAGGATCTCATCGATTTGACTGAGTTGCTGATTGGTAAATGTGCCAGCGTCCAGCGCCTTCACATTCTCCACAATCTGCTCGGGGCGGCTGGCGCCGATCAGCGCGGAGGTGACCACCTCATCGCGCAGCGTCCAGGCCAGCGCCATCTGCGCCAGCGACTGCCCGCGAGACTGTGCGATCTCGTTGAGTTGGATGATCTTCGCGACCTTCTCGGGCGTGATATCGCCCGGCTTCAGATACCTCGGATCATGCGCGGCGCGGGAGTCCGCCGGGATGCCATGGATGTATTTGCCCGTCAACATGCCGTTCGCGAGCGGCGCGAACGCGATGCAGCCCGTGCCCTCCTCCTTCAGCACATCCCCCAGTCCGTTCTCCACGCTGCGATTGAACATGGAATAGTTCGGCTGATGGATCAGCATAGGCGTGCCCAGCGCCTTGAGCGTACGGATCGCGATCTTGGCCTGCTCAGGATCATAATAGTTCGAGATGCCCGCATACAGCGCCTTGCCGCTGCGTACGATCTGATCGAGCGCGCCCATCGTCTCCTCGATCGGGGTATTCGGATCGGGGCGATGGTGATAGAAGATGTCCACATAGTCCAGCTTCATGCTGCGCAGTGAGTTGTCGATCGAGGCTAGCAAGTATTTGCGGCTGCCAAAATCGCCATACGGGCCGGGCCACATGTCATAGCCTGCCTTGCTGGAGATGATCAGCTGGTCGCGATAGGGGCGCCAATCGCGCTCCATATGCAGCCCGAAATTGCGCTCCGCCTCGCCGTAGGGCGGGCCGTAGTTGTTGGCCAGGTCGAAGTGCGTGATGCCGTGATCAAACGCCGTGCGCAGCAGCGATTGCTGGGTCTCAAACGGCGTGATATTCCCGAAATTGTGCCACAGCCCCAGCGAAATGGCGGGCAGCATGATGCCGCTCCTCCCGCAACGCCGATAGCTGATGCGCCGATATCGATCCTCATTGGGTATGTACATAGTTCATCCTCCTCTTGGGCATTATCCCTTGCGTTTTGTGATTCGTTGCTTGATCATTTCGCGCCAGAAGTCCATCTTGCCCGTAAGCAAAATCACCGGCAATAAGAGCGCCGCAAACAGCGCCAGATACACAAGCCCCGTCGCCAGCGCATGCAGCGGCACCGACAGCAGCGCAAACCCCCAGATCGGGAGGGAGAACACATAGTTCTCGAGCTGCACCGCGCACCACCACGCGCTGAGTATCGGCGCGCACAGCGTCACAAGCAGGATCGCGATGCGCGTATAGCCATGCACGAGGGAGCCATCTCCGCGCCGATCGTCCAGCACGTCCTGCGTGAGTAGGTTGGTCAAAGACAGGCTCAGCGCCAATCCCACAATATAATACAGGATCAATATAATCCCCGATGGTGCCTGCATGCCCTCACCCACCTTTCGCATCCCATTATAGCACTCTCGCGCGGGGCTTTCAAGACATCCATTCATATGGTATACTAAGCATGGATCAATTTGAATGGAGATTTTGATGAACAATATCAAGCTGCGCCCGATCGTATCGGGCGACCAGGTCACGCTGGAGCACATCGCGCGGGAGGCGTTTTGGAATCTGTATCAGCAAGGATGCGACGAGCATTATCTGGTACATCTACTGAAGGATAGCCCAGACCTGCTGCCGCAATACAACCTGATCGCCGAGCTGGACGGCCAGCCCGTGGGCTACATCCTCTATACCCGCTCCTGGGTGCAGGACGATTCGGGCGCGCGCCATGACATGCTGACGTTTGGCCCCTTGTGCGTGTTGCCCGCGCATCAACGGCGGGGCATCGGGCGGCAGCTGGTGCAACAAAGCGCGCAGTTGGCACGAGATCGGGGCGAAAAGGCGATCATCATCTTCGGCAACCCATCCAACTATGTACCGTATGGTTTCTTGAGCACGCGCGACTTTGAAATCCGCACGCAGCAGGGCACCTACCCCATGTCGATGCTGGTGCTGCCGCTGTATGACGGCGCACTGGATGGCATATCGGGCGTGCATCATGATGCCGAGGTATTTGAGACGTATGATCCCGCCCCGGCAGAAGCATACGATCAAGCCTTCCCGCCCAAGGAGAAGAGGAAGACCTGGACACAAGTAGAATTTTCCATCAACAGCCGCGCAATCATACCATAAATCTGCGCGACATCAATAGAAATGAGGGACAAACCCATGAATCAAACGGCGTTGATCACGGGCGCTTCGGGCGGGCTGGGACTGGAATTTTCGCGCATCTTTGCGCGCGAGGGCTACGATCTGGTGCTGGTGGCGCGCAGCGAGGACAAGCTCCAATCGCTCAAACAGGAGCTGGAGCAGGCAGGCAAGATCAAGGCCACCGTGCTGGCGATCGATCTGACGCAGCCGAATGCGGCGGACGAGGTATTCCAATTTACCGAGCAACAGCAGCTCACGATCAGCGCGCTGGTAAACAATGCGGGCTTTGCGGATTTCGGCGCGTTCGCCCAGTGCGATTGGGCGAAACAGGCGGGCATGGTGCAGTTGAATATCACCACCTTGATGCAGCTCACGCGCCACTATCTGCCGCAGATGATCGAGCGAAAATCGGGCAAGATCCTAAACATCGCGTCCATCGCAGCGTTTGAGCCGGGTCCGCTGATGAGCGTGTATTATGCATCCAAGGCGTTCGTGCTATCCTTCACGGAGGCGCTCTCGGTAGAGATCAAGGGGACAGGCGTATCAATCACCGCGCTTTGCCCCGGGCCGACCAAGACGGGCTTTGAAGCACGCGCGAATCTGGGCGCATCCGGGCTGTTCAAGAACCTCAAGAACGCCACCGCGCAGGACGTGGCTGCATTCGGCTATCGCAATCTCACGAAGGGCAAGGTGGTCGCCATCCCGGGCGTAATGAACAAGCTGATCACGCTGGGTGGGCGCATGATGCCCAAGGCGCTGGTGCGTAACGTGGTCTATCGCATCCAGAAATAATCATCCATTAAATAAACAACACCGTTCGCTGTGAATGGTG
>JAJDGF010000097.1 GCA_030265545.1 Eubacteriales bacterium OttesenSCG-928-N13 | reverse complement strand
ATCAGCCATCCGGTGAAGTATTCGAGCGCCGTCGTGGACAGCAGCGCCACCAAAAACACCAGTGCGGGATACTGCACAAACGACTGCGTGATCATCAAAATCAGCAGCACGCCCACGCCGTAGATCGGGCACCATGGCCCGAACAGGAACCCGCGATTGACGAACCGTTTGGACTGAATGGAACAGATGATTGTCTCCATCACCCAGCCCACAAAGCTGTATAGCGCAAAATAGATGATTGCCTGTGCGTATCCTATAGAGATCACGACAATCCCTCCCTGCCTCTCATTTGTGCACTTTATGCGTCATAAAACGCCCTTCATGACATGCGGCACCCATCCCGTCATGGAACGGATGCCGCATGGTAAGATTTCTCTATTCCTCGCCAGATTCCTTCAATAGATTCATAAATTCTTCGCCCGAGATGCTCTCCTTTTCGAGCAGATATTCGCTGATCCGATCGAGCGCCGGCAGCTGGCCACTGATCAATTCGTTCGCCCTTTGATGCGCGGATTTGATGATGCCATTGACCTCCTGATCGATCTCGCGCCCGGTGGCCTCCGAGCAGGTCAGCACGTTGCGGCCGTCCAGATACTTATTCTGCGTGCTCTCCAGCCCCATCATGTCGAACTTATCGCTCATGCCGTACTGGGTGACCATGCTGCGCGCAAGCTGCGTGGCACGCTCGATGTCGTTGCTGGCGCCGGTGCTGGATTCGCCAAATGCGATCTCCTCCGCCGTGCGTCCGCCGAGCAGCGTGGTGATCTGCGCCAGCAGCTCGGACTTGGTCATCAGATAGCGCTCCTCCTCCGGCAACTGCATGGTGTAGCCCAGGCTGCCCATGGTGCGCGGCACGATCGTGATCTTCTGCACGGGCATGCTGTTTGATTGCAACGCCGCCACCAACGCATGACCCACCTCGTGATAGGCCACCATGCGCCGCTCGGTCTTGTTCATCACGCGATCCTTCTTCTCCTTGCCGGCGATGACGACCTCCACCGATTCCATCAGATCCTGCTGGTTCACCTCGTCCCGACCCATGCGCACCGCCCGAAGCGCGGCCTCATTGATCATGTTGGCCAGATCCGCGCCCGCCGCGCCACTGGTGGCCAGCGCGATCTCTCTCAAATTCACGTCACTGCCCAGCTTCACCTTGGCCGCATGCACCTTCAAGATCGCCTCGCGACCGGGCAGATCGGGCTTCTCCACGATCACGCGTCGATCGAATCGACCCGGCCTGAGCAGCGCCTTGTCCAGCACCTCCGGCCTGTTGGTGGCCGCCAGGATCACCACGCCGCTGTTGCCGTCAAATCCGTCCATCTCGGCCAACAGCTGGTTGAGGGTCTGCTCGCGCTCGTCGTTGGAGCCCATCTGGTTGTCACGGCTCTTGCCGATGGCGTCGATCTCATCGATGAAGATGATGCAGGGCGCTTGCTTTTTGGCCTGTTCGAACAAATCGCGCACGCGGCTCGCACCCACGCCCACAAACATCTCCACGAACTCCGACCCGCTCAACGAGAAGAACGGCACATTCGCCTCGCCTGCGACGGCCTTCGCGAGCAGCGTCTTGCCCGTGCCCGGAGGGCCCACCAGCAGCGCGCCCTTGGGCTGCTTGGCGCCGATGGCCTCGTATTTCTTGGGATTGTGCAGGTAATCGACCATCTCCATCAGGCTCTCCTTGGCCTCGTCCTGTCCGGCCACATCCGCGAATGTGATGCCGGTCTTCTTCTCCATATCATACACCTTGGCCTTGGATTTTCCGATGCCCATCATCGATCCCATGCCGCCCGAACCGCCGCCCATCCTCTTGGACATCGTGCGGCTGAGCAGCGCAAACATGCCGTACATCAGCAGAATCGGCACAATCCAGCTGAATATGAAGTCCAGGATGGGGCTGCTATGCACGATCTTCTTGAAGAATCTGACATCGTGCTGCTTGAGCATCTCGGCCAGGCCGGGGTCGTCCACGCGTCCAACGGTGTACACGGTTGTCAGCTGCCGCTGCTGCACGCGTTCCTCCAGACGCGGATCCACCGCCGGTGCATCGGCTGACTGCTCCATGCCGAGAATCGTGGCCAGCTGATTAATATCCACGTCCTCCTTCAGCTCAAATGCCAGCTCATCATCCTCCATCTGCACCTTGGCGACCATGTCCGCCTCGACCAGCTTCACAAATTGGCTGTATTCCAGCTCGGTATTGCCGCTCAGCAGCTGGGATGTCATGATCACATTGAACAATAGTGTGATGATGAATATCCAAATGATCAACTTATACGGGCCCCTGAAAAAGGGGGTTCTGCCCTGGTTATCCGGTTGCATGCCATCAGGTCTGTTTTCCTCGTTCATCCGCTGTTCCTCCTTCACGTTCGCGTTGTTTGAGTTTGGCTTCAATCAATCGATCCACCAAACGGTTGATTTCGTCGGTCTGGTCGCACACGGTCTTGCCCAGCTCGCGATATTTCAGCTGCAATTCTGCCTCCAGCCGCGCGATTTCTTCATTCATTGTTGTCACTTCCTTGGTTGCGTATTTGGGGCATAAGCTGGTATAATCATCTTAGCGCATCCATTGCCCCGAAACAACCGACAAAACCGGGCAAATGTCCAATTCTGGACAAAGGAGCAAAAGTGTCTATGTCAAGCGATGCCAAGCGGGTTCCCAAGGCGAAGAGACAGCTGAGCGATGCCATGTTGGCGCTGCTTCGCGAGCGCAGCTTTCAGCGCATCGGCGTGAATGATCTGTGCGAGCATGCGCTGATCAGCCGCGCCACGTTCTATACCCATTTTGAGGACAAATACGACCTGCTGCGCTATGCGCTGACCCAGATTCGCCGGCAGCTGCGGGAGATCGCGCAGAGCGGTCAGCATGATGTGGTGGATCTGCTCGTATCATTTGTGTATGACAACGCAGATCTATTTCGCAATCTGCTGATGCGCGAATCCAATCCGGAGCTGGTTCGAATGCTGTCCGAGCTATTCATCACCGACATCGCTCGCATGATTGAGCAATCCTCGCCCGAAACGCCAGTCGTGCCGCCCATGGTGCAGGCCACGTTCGTATCGGGCGGACTATCGCATCTGATGGTCTGGTGGATCGATTCGGGGTTCTCCGTCTCCCGCGAGGAGATGGCGGGCTATCTGCGCGGGCTGGGGCAGGCGGCCAAAAAATCCTGTTAACATGGACGATGCGGGAGGCACAGAGATGAAATTTCAGCAATTGCGCGGCATGAAGCTGGGCGCAGCAAGCGCATCGGCGCAGATTGAGGGCGGCGACGTCGCGCACAATTGGAACGAATGGGCGGACAAGGGCCACATCAAGGATGGCAGCAGCCCGCGCCGCGCCAACGATCATTTCGCGCGCTGGCGCGAGGACATCGATCTGATGCACGATATGGGCATCACGATCTATCGGCTGAGCATCGAATGGGCGCGTGTGGAGCCGGACGATAACGCGTTTGATGAGGAAGCCATCGAATACTATAAAACCCTGCTGCGCTATGCCCGTGAGAAGGGCATTGAGCCACTGGTCACGCTGCATCATTTCACGCACCCGATCTGGTTTGAGCGCCGCGGCGGCTTCATGAAGAAGGCGAACATCGCCATCTTCCTTCGCTATGTGCAGCATGTTGTGCGTGAACTGGGCGATCTGTGCCATGAATATGTCACGATCAACGAGCCGAATGTGTTCGCCACGATGGGCTATCTGGGCGGCGGATTCCCGCCCGGGCTGAGCTCCATTCTGGGCGCGGGTCGTGTGATGAGCGTGCTGGCCGCGTGCCATATCCAGGCATACAAATTGATCCACACCACGCGCGAGCAGCTGGGCTTTCGAGATACGCGCGTGGGGTTCGCGCATCATATGCGCGTGTTTCGTGCGCAGAATCCAAAGAGCCCCTTCCAGCGCATCTGCACGCGGGTCGCGCGCCATTGGTTCCAAAACTCGGTCTCTAGCGCCTATCTGATCGGGCATTTTGGCATCCCGCTGAGGAATTATAGCGGTGTTCGTCCGGGCGAATATTCTGATTTTCTGGCGCTGAACTACTACACTACCACCGTGGTGGGCGGCCTGCGCGAGGGACGAGAGCCCAACTCACCCCGCAATGACCTGGATTGGGAGATCTACCCCGAGGGCATCGCGGAATGCGCGAAGGAGCTATATCGGCTGCTGCCCCGCCCGATCTACATCACCGAGAATGGCACATGCGACAACGAGGATGCCTATCGCGCGCGCTATATCGCGGAGCATCTGGAGGCGCTGCTCGATAGCAATCTGCCCGTCGAGCGCTATTATCACTGGTGCTTCACGGACAACTTCGAATGGCTGGATGGCGAGAGCGCGCGGTTCGGGCTGGTGCATGTGGACTATGAAACCCAGGCGCGCACCATCAAGCGCAGCGGCGCGTTCTATCGCGATTTGATCCAGGAGGATGCCATGACCGAGGCGCTGTATCAGCGATACATCAAGGATCAAACCTACCCGACATAATGCAAAAGGTGCCTCATCAAACAGATGAGACACCTTTTGATTATATTGCCATCGATTTGCGTTGGTCGTAGCTGGATAGGAACCGTTTTAACCGCCCCATCACATCGATCAGCTGCTGCTCCGGCGGCAGATACACGATGCGGAAATGGTCGCGCTTCGGCCAAAGATAGCTGCTGCCGTGCGTGAGCAGCACATGCTCGGCGCGCAGGAAATCCAGCACAAACTGCGCATCGTCATGAATCCCCAGCAGCTCACCATCCAGTTTCGGGAACATATACAGCCCGGCGCGCGATTTCACCGCGCTCACGCCATCGATCTCATTGAGCATCTCGTGCGCGATACTCCGCTGCGTGTGCAGCCTTCCGCCCGGTGCGATATAGGCATCGATGCCGGACGAATCCTCCAGCGCGGGGCGGATCGCCGCCTGCGCCAGCACATTGGAACACAATCGCATCGAGCACAGTGTGATCAGCCCATCCAGATAGTCCTGCATGCCGCTGAGATTCCCGCCCACACTCATCCAGCCGCATCGATAGCCGCAGATCTGATGCGATTTAGACAGCCCGTTGTAGGTGATCACGGGCAGATCGGGCGCGAGCGACGCCGTCGGAATGTGCTGCTCCCCGTCCATCAAGAGCCTGTCATAGATCTCGTCCGATAGCAGCAGCAGCTCGTGTTCGCGCGCCATCTGCACGATCTGCTCGAGCGTCTCCCTCGGATACACCGCGCCCGTCGGGTTGTTCGGGTTGATGATCACGATCGCGCGGGTGCGCGGCGAGATCAGGCTTCGCATGTGTTCCAGATTGGGCTGCCAATCGCGCTGCTCATCGCACAGATAGTGCATCGCACGCCCGCCGCACATGTTCACCGAGCCCGTCCAGAGCGGATAGTCCGGGCAGGGCACCAGCACCTCATCCCCCGGGTTCAACAGCGCCTGCAGCGACACCATGATCATCTCGCTCACGCCGTTGCCGGTATACACATGCTCTGGCGAAACCCCCGGGATGCCCCGTCGCTCGCAATATTCCGCCACCGCTTCGCGCGCATCCCAGATGCCCTTGGAGGTGGAATAGGCCGCAGCCATATGCGCCTGCTCCCGGAGTGCCCGAAGCACCGGCTCAGGCGTCTCAAACCCGAACTCCGCCGGGTTGCCCGTGTTCAGCTTGATGATCTCGATCCCGCTGCGCTCCATGCGCTCAGCCTCCTGTGAAATGGGGCCGCGCAGGTCATATTTTACGTCGTTCATCCTGTCCGATCTTCGAATCTGCATGAAAAGGCTCCTCCCTCGTGCTATTCATTGTCATCTCGCATTCAACTCTCCTAGCTGCACCTGGCACAAGCCATTCCCCCTTTCCATGCCAATAAACACTATTGGTAGGTCTGGAGAGTGTGAACCCTCCAGATTCAATCAGCAGCCCGCGCCCAAAGGGCGCCTGAGTGCCCATGTCGGCGCTACCTTGCCAACAAAAAAACGCCCTAGAATCCATGCTCTGGATTTTAGGACGAACGTATCGGTTCGCGGTACCACCTAACTTCGGAGGGGCAACCGCCCTCCGCACTCTGTCGGCACAATCATGCCGCTTTGCTATAACGCGCAAAACGCGATGGAGTCTACTTGCACCCACAATCGGGCGGTTCGATCCATGGCTCACAACCCGCTTCCGTCATCCCGCAGACGAAGATTTGCACCAGCCATCTTCTCTCTTTGCACCTTGGGATGCGTACTCTCTTTGCTCATCGCCGATAATATGAATTTCGACTATTGTATCATATTCCCGGGCGATGCGCAAGCCCCAATTTTTTGCGTTTCGCGGCCACCGCGATATCCTGCGAGCAAACGGCCAACACAAAGGATTTCACGGCTTCACATCATCGGGCAATTCGATCCTGCCGTGCTCCTTCTCGCAATCAAACCGGTGATCGATGTGGCCAACTCATTCTGAGGAAGGCACATTCATCTGACAAGCAGTAAACCCCACCGGAGAGGTATAACGTGTACGAACCCCCCATATTTAACCCACGGCCGGCAGCACGCATGCTATATAGGTCGCGTAACGCTCGGCATCAAACATCTACCGTTCGACGAGGCTTTACGATATTCTTCCCTCAAATACCCTACGCACATAACATGGGATCATTATAATGACGAATGATATGGATGAGGATGGTGAAGCATCACATGGTGACCAGAAAGACAAAAATCATTTGCACGCTGGGGCCGGCGACCGAGGATCCGGAGATCGTACGCCAGCTGATGATCGCGGGCATGGACGTGGCTCGCATCAATTTTTCGCATGATACGCACGAGGCGCACCTTCGGAAGGTGGAGCGCGTGAAGGCACTGCGCGAGCAGACCGGTTATCCGGTGGCGCTGCTGTGCGATACGAAGGGGCCCGAGGTGCGGCTGGGCATCGTGGAACAGGGCACCGTGCTCAAGGACGGCCAGCCGTTCATCTTGACCACGGACGAGATCACCGGAACCGCCGAACGCTGCTCAGTCAGCTTTGAGGGGCTCCCCACCGATGTGAAGAAGGGCACCGCCATTTTAATCGATGACGGCCTGATCTCCATGATCGTGGACGGCATCGCGGGCAAAGAGATCCACTGCCGCGTGATCCACGGCGGGCCGATCTCATCCCGCAAGGGCGTGAATGTGCCCGGTGTGCAGCTGTCCATGCCCTATATGTCCAGCAAGGACAGGGCGGACATCCGCTTCGCGGTGGAGCATGGGTTCGACTTTATCGCGGCATCGTTTGTATGCTCGCAGAAGAACATCAAGGAGCTGCGCGCCGAGGTGAACCGCCTGGGCGGGCAGGACATTTTGATCATTGCCAAGATCGAAAACGCCGAGGGCGTGGAGAACATCGACGAGATCATTGAGGTCGCGGACGGCGTCATGGTCGCGCGCGGCGATATGGGCGTGGAGATCGCGCTGGAGGAGATCCCGAGCATCCAAAAGCTGCTGATCACCAAGGCATATACCGCGGGCAAGATTGTCATCACCGCCACGCAAATGCTGGAATCCATGATCCACAACGCGCGCCCCACCCGCGCCGAAGCCACCGATGTCGCGAACGCCATCTATGACGGCACCAGCGCCATCATGCTTTCGGGCGAGACGGCGGCCGGCCAGTTCCCGGTGGAATCGGTCGAGACCATGGCGCGCATCGCAATCCGCACCGAGCGGGACATCGACTATCGCAAGCGCTTTGTGACCCGCCCGCCGCACATCGATATGAGCAGCATCACCAACGCCATTTCTCACGCCACCTGCGCCGCCTCCCATGACCTGAGCGCGCGCGCAATCATCACCGTCACCAAGAGCGGCGAAACGGCACGCATGATCTCCAAATTCCGCCCCATGTGCTCGATCATCGGCTGTTCGCCTGATCCGCGCGTGGTACGTCAGATGAACATGAGCTGGGGCGTGATCCCGCTGCAGCTGGACGAGAAGACCGACAGCGACGAGCTGTTCAGCCACGCGGTAGCAAAGGCCGAGCAAACCGGGCTGGTGCAGAGCGGCGATCTGGTCGTGATCACGGCGGGCGTACCGCTGGGCGTGAGCGGCACCACCAACATGCTGCGCGTATACGTGGTGGGAGAGACCGTGTAATATTTGAT
>JAJDGF010000096.1 GCA_030265545.1 Eubacteriales bacterium OttesenSCG-928-N13 | reverse complement strand
ATCGTTCCCCATCCGAGGAGCGCTGCGCAGTAGCGCGACGAGGCGTGTCCTTGCGCGATTTCTGGCCGTGACACGAAGTGGAACAAGAAATCGTGCAATCGTTCCCCATCCGAGGAGTGCTACGCAGTAGCGCAACGAGGGCTACGCAGTAGCGAGACGAGGACTATTGCCAGGCATTCACCAGCGCCACATTGCGGAAATAGTGCATCACGATCTGTTCCGCATCCTTGCCCTCATCCGCCATGCCATACGCGCCCCACTGGGACATCCCGACGCCATGGCCATAACCCTTGCCCTCAAACGTGACCTTGCCGTCCTCGATTTTCACGCTGTCAAGCAGCGTGCTCTTAAGCTTCTTGCTATCCAGCTGCAGCCTGAGTGCAGGGACAGACACCGACTTGCCGTTGATCTTCAACGTGATCGCGCGGCCCGATTCGCCCTTCTCGCCGATCTCGATCGAGGTCACCTTGCCCACCTTCACGCCCGTCTTGTCGGCTGCCGCGCCCACCTCGTCAACGGTGAATGTGGCCGTCCACTGCTTCACCGCATCGGGCGCCTTGCTCGAATCGGGCGACTGCACCGACTGCGTATATTGGGGCTCGGCGGGTTTATATTCAAGCGCCGCCTTCGCCAGCTCGGTCTGTCCGCCCGCATGCGCATGGAACCAGGTGTAGGGGAACTGATCTCCGCTCACCAGCACCTGCCCGCGGGTCTCCTCCACAGCGCGCTTGATGCGCTCGTTGATGGCGGCGGCGTCATAGGCCTGCGCCTCTTGAATGTCGGTGGAGATGTCCGCATCCGGGTATTTCGAGGTCTTTTCCTCCACGAACTTCACCACGAATGTGCGCGCCAAGATGGCCTGCGCCTTCAGCGCCTCCATCGGCCAATCGTTGCGCATTTCGCCCGCCAGCACGCCCTCGACGTACTGCTCGATGTCCATCTCCTCCACCTTATTCTCCGCCACGTTATACACCTTGAGCTGCGGCACGCCATCCACCAAGCGCAGCTTGTCGGGCAATGACGGGGCGTTATTCATGTTTGATACCATGCCGTCGTCCGGCCCCTCTGTGGGCTCCATTTGAAGCTGCCCATCCTCGGGTACCTCATTCGCACTCGGGAAACACCCGGCCAGTGACATTAGCAGCAGCGCCGCCAATAGCGCACTCACGATCCAATACAACCATCTTTTTGACATAGATAAAACCTCCCATTCATTCACAACTATTGTGAGCGAACAAGAGGCCATCTATCCCATGAATCGCATTGAAAAATCTTGAAAATTCGGGGTCATTTCAGCAGCAGGTTGAGCGCCTCACCGACCGTCTCCACGCCGTGGGGCTGCACGCCATCGGGCACCTTCAGCCCGCGCATGCTGCCCTTTGGCAGCACCACATGCTCGAACCCCAGCCGCGCACACTCCGACAATCGCCGCTCGGCCTGCGCCACTGCGCGCACCTCGCCCGCCAAGCCCACCTCGCCCATCACCACGCAGTTGGCGGGCAATGAAACGTTCTTTGCAGAGGAAGCCACCGCCGCACACAGCGCCAGATCGGCCGCTGGCTCATTGAGCGTCAAGCCGCCCGCGATGTTGATATACACGTCCTGGTTATACAGCGGCAGCCCAGCGCGCTTCTCCAGCACCGCCAGCAACAGCGCCAGCCGCCCCTGATCTACGCCACTTGCCATGCGCCGTGGGTTGCCAAATACGGTCGTGGCCACCAGCGCCTGCACATCCACCAAGAGCGGCCTGGTGCCCTCCATCGCGCACATCACCACCGAGCCACTGCGTTCATGCGCGCGCTCGGATAGCAGCACCTCGGACGCATTGGGCACCTCCATCATGCCGTCCCCGGTCATCTCAAACATGCCCAGCTCGTTCACCGAACCAAAGCGGTTCTTCACCGCGCGCAGCAGCCGATACTGGTGCTGCCGGTCACCCTCAAAATATAGCACCGCATCCACCATGTGCTCCAGCACGCGCGGGCCTGCGATTGAGCCCTCCTTGGTCACATGCCCCACCAGAAACACCGCGCAGCCGCTCATCTTCGCAAACCGCATCAGCTGGGATGCCGATTCGCGCACCTGCGACACGCTGCCGGGGGCGGAGGCAATCTCGGGCTTATACATGGTCTGAATCGAGTCCACGATCATGATCGTAGGCTCCACCGATTCCATGCGCGATTCGATGATCTGCATGTCGTTTTCGCTCAAGACATAGAAGTGCTCGCCACTCGCGCCCAGCCTCTTTGCACGCATCTTGATCTGCCTGGCCGATTCCTCGCCCGAGATATACAACACGCGCGCGCCCGCATTCGCCATGTTGCTGGAGACCTGCGTGAGCAGCGTGGACTTGCCGATCCCCGGATCACCGCCCACCAGCACCATCGAGCCGGGCACCACACCGCCGCCCAGCACGCGATCCAGCTCGCCCACGCCGGTCAGCTCGCGCGTGAGCTGCTCGTCCGGGATGTCGTTGATCGGCACCGCCTCCGCACCCACGCCCGGACGGCGCTTGATCTTCACCTCGGGCATGTTCTGCTGCGCAAGCTGCTCGGTCATGGTGTTCCAGCTGTCGCATTCGGGGCATTTGCCCAGCCAGCGAGCGGCCTCATAGCCGCACTCACTGCACACATATCGCGTCTTCGTCTTTGCCATATCCCATTACTCCTTCACCACCCAGTGGATACCCAGGCAGCAGCTGAGGGCGCATTGCCGCGCCCCCAGATCATTTGTCAATTGTCAGACTGCACCGAGCGCCTGCGTCACGTCCTCGATGATGTCATCGATGTGCTCGCAGCCCACCGACAGCCGGATCAAGCCGGGCGTGATCCCCGCCGCCTCCAACTGCTCATCGGTCAGCTGGCGATGGGTGGACGACGCGGGATGCAATACCAGCGTTCGAATGTCCGCCACATGCACCACGTTGCTGGCCAGCTTGAGCGAATCGATGAAGCGCACAGCCGCATCGCGTCCGCCCTTCAACGTAAAGCTGATGACGCCAGAGCAGCCGCTCGGCAGATACTTCTGCGCCAGATCGCGATATGGACTGCCCTTCAAGGTGGGATATCGCACCGATTCCACCTTATCATGCACATCCAGCAGCTCGGCCACCTGCGCCGCGTTCTTGCAATGGCGCTCCATGCGAAGCGGCAGCGTCTGCAACCCCAGATCCAGCAGGAACGCATTCTGCGCACTCTGGAATGCACCCAAATCGCGCATCATCTGCATGCGCGCCTTGATCAAAAACGCCAACTTCCCATATTGCTGATGATAGATGATTCCGTGATAGCTCTCGTCCGGCTCCGTGAAACAGGGGAACATGCCGTTTGACCAATCAAACGTGCCCCCATCCACGATCACGCCGCCCACCAGCACCGCATGGCCATCCATGTATTTGGTCGTGGAATGGATGATGATGTCTGCACCCCATTCAAACGGGCGGCACAGCGTGGGTGCGAAGGTGTTGTCCACAAACAGCGGCAGGTTATTCTGATGCGCGATGCGCGCGAATTTCTCAATGTCCAGCACGGAAATCGCCGGATTGGCGATCGTCTCGCCAAAGATCAGCTTGGTATTGGGTTTAATGGCGCGCTGGATCTCCTCTTCGGAGGCATCCTGATCCACAAACGTGCAATCGATCCCGAAGCGCTTCAATGTAACGGCGAACAGGTTCACCGTGCCGCCATAGATCGATGCGGCGCTCACAAAATGATCGCCCGCCGAGCAGATGTTGGTCACAGCCACCATCGTCGCGGCCTGGCCGGAGCTGGTCAGCATGGCGCCCGCGCCGCCCTCCAGCGCCGCAATTTTCTCCTCCACATACGAGGCGGTAGGATTGGCGAAACGCGAATAGATATAGCCCATCGTGGGATCATCAAACAGTTGACCGATATGCTGAGATGAGGTGTATTCAAAGGTCGTGCTCTGATAGATGGGCATGGTGTGCGGCTCGCCATTTTGGGGCTTATAGCCTGCGCGCAGTGCGATGGTTTCCGGTCTCATGTGTGTCGCCTCCCATTGTGTTATTCACCAAGAAGGTTCTCCGTGATCGCCGCGGTCAGTGTGATCACAGACACCTGCGGCGGGTTCAATAGCCTGAAATTGGGCAGAAACATATCGTCCGTCACGCCCAGTCCGGCAGTCGTGTATAATGTGCCCAGCCCCAGCTGTTTCACGCCCTGCACGTCCTCGCGCGCGGGGAACCAGCCGTGGCGTTCATAGAGCGAATTGGGGATGTACAGCGCGCCGTATCCGGGCACCTGCCACACGCCGCCACAGTAGTGCCCGGCCAAGGTCAGATCCACCGTGGGCAGATAGGCCGCGGTGTCCTCCTGGCTGAGCTGCTGCGCGACAGCCATGTAATCATCCGAAGGCGGCATGTGCGAAAGCGCGATATGGATATCGGTGGGCTGCATCTTTTTGCTGGCATCGTGGGTCATCAGCAGCTGGTTATAGCGGTAGCTGGTCAGTGGCAGCGCATCGCGATCGGATGTGATGCCCGCGACCACGCCCTCCTTTTCCGCCTCCACCTGCTCTTCCAGCAGATTGAGCGTGGTGATCAGATTCAAATTCAGCATCTTGGCGGGCGAAAGCCACAGGTTGGTTCCGCTCACCTGAATGGGCGTGGTGTGCGCCAGATAGGTGGCGCCCCGCTCCTGCGCGCCCAGCACCCAATCGCTCAACACCATCTGCTCGAGCGTGCCGCCCTCCTGGCGCACCTCGGTCAGCTCAGGAGATGGATCGGAATCGCCCGGGATGAAATAGCGCTGTCTGTTGGCCGTCAATCCATCCAATATGTCATAGAAGGGCTGCGGATTGCCCGAAGCGCCCACCATGTCGCCGGTGAACACCATCAAATTGTAGCTCTCCGAATTCAGCGTGCGCAGCAGGCTGGACTGGGCATTCCCATACACGCGCCCGTGTAGGTCGCCCAGATGCATGATGGTGTAGCCCTCCAGCTCGCGCGGGAGTCCCACGATGCTCAGCGTGACGCGATCCACGGTGATGTTGCTGTTGCTAAAGCCCATCATGGCGATCGCGATGATCAGCGCCGCAACCAGCAGGAATGTCGGGAATGTGATCGTGCTGAAAAAGCGCATCACGCGCCGAATGGGCGTGAGCGTGGCGCCCACATCTGCTTCGTCGCTGTGGGTGAACGCGTTGAAAATGCCTACTGCCTTGCGCGTATATTTGACTGTGCTGGCGCTGCCCGCCTGGATGGTCTTGCCCACCTGGCGCAGCGCGCGGCGAGAGGCCTTGCCCCGATCTGCCCTTGTGGATGCGGCCTTCTTTTGCTTGTCGATCTTGGCCATGTTCTGCTGGGTTTTGGCCTTGCCCGATTGTGAAGTGGTTTTCTTGGCGCTTCCCTTCATCCGTCTTGATGGTGTTGCGCTCTGCTTGGATGGCTTCTTGGGATCTCGATTCTTTTTATCAGCCGGCGCAGATGGGTTCGCCGAAGCAGGGGTGTCAACCTGCTTGACATCCCGCTCACGCTGCTCATGTAGTCTGTTTTCGCTTGGACTTGGCTGCTCGGGCAGCTTGCGTCCATCGTCACCCGGCATATTGTGTACCCTCACTCATTTCGGCTGTTACCCTTCATTATATCGCCAAATGGGCTTTGTGGCAAGTAAAGTTCCGCATACACTGTGTTGCGCGCCCTATTTTACGACATGAAAAAGCCGACGGACAACATTTCGTCAGTCGGCCATACAAGCATCTATATCAATCGCGTCCGGCGAAATGGCGCTCCACCTCGCGCTGGGCATCCCGCTTTTTCAGGTCGTCCCGCTTGTCAAACATCTTCTTGCCGCGGCAGATAGCCACCTCCACCTTGACACGTCCATCCTTCAGATACAGCGACAGCGGGATCAGCGCCAGTCCTTTTTGCATGACCGCCTGATCCAATTTTCGGATCTCGGACTTGTGCATCAGCAGCCGCTTGGCACGCAGCGGGTCGGTGTTGTGGATGTTGCCCTTGTCGTATGGGCTAATGTGCATGCCCTCGATAAAGAGCTGCCCATTTCTCACCTGCGCGAAGCACTCCTTCAGATTGACCTGCCCCATGCGGATGGATTTCACCTCAGTGCCCTTCAGCTCAATTCCCGCCTCGAACGCCTCTTCAATGAAATAGTCGTGTCGCGCCTTGCGATTGAGCGCGATGGTATTGATCCCCTTTTTCCTCGGCATGGCGCGCACCTCCTTGTCTATGTTTTCCTTTTGCGCGATTCATTATATCATGCTCCATTGCCATTGTCCATCATCCATCGTCAATATAAGGCAGATGACAGGATGCTGCCTATCTGCTATACTCAAATCAACCCTGAGAAATGAGAGGTACTTTATATGGCGCAGTTGACAGGATCTGTAACGCCCTGGCCGGAGGACATGATGAAGCAATACAAGTGGCTGGATGCCTGCCTTCAAAAACAGCCCGCCACAGAGGTGGTATTCCAACCGGCGTGGCAGGCGTATAAGTATATGCTATCGGGCAAGATGTATGCACTCATCGGGATCAACGACCAAAACGGTAGGCCCATGCTCACCCTAAAGCTGGATCCGCTGCACAGCGATTTGCTGCGCCAGCAATATCAAGACATCGTGCCCGGATACTATATGAACAAGGTAAATTGGAGCACCGTCTATCTGGATGGCGCGGTGCCGCAGGACGTGATAGAGGGCATGGTGAGCGCCTCTCATCACGTGGTGCTCTCATCGCTCCCGAAAAAAATGCAGCGGGAGATCCTAGAAAGCTACGTCACCTAAAGGTTGGGGTATGGCGAGACGATTTTTTGACCTACAAGGAGCAGGCGCACTGGGGGTGCGTCAAGCGGATCGCGACGCGGCAGGACGGAATAATAGGCCGCCGTATCGCAAGATATAGGTTACGCAGCCTATCAATCACTTAATGCTTGCATGATTCATCCCGCCCCATTGTGTCATACGGACGCGATGGTTTCATCCTGTCTTCAGTGCATCCCCGCATCACACAGGCGCCACCTCAGGCGCAATGGTTTCGTCCGTTTTGGGCAGCTTGCGCGAATAGATGGTGTACCAGATGAACTCCGCCAGTCCGCGCATTCCACCCGAAATGCTCACGCCCAGCCAGATGCCATACATCCCCCAATACTGCCCAAGCAGCCAGCACATCGGCACGCGCAGCAGATGGAACACCACCGCGCAGATGCTGGGCGGCACCGTCTGCCCCACGCCACGGAACGCACCGGCGCACGCGCCCTCGAACGCCATCAGCGGCATGCATCCGGCCAAGATTTTCAAGTATGCCTCGCCCATATCCACCACATGCACAGGCGAATCGATGAACAGCATGAACATCGCACGCCCGCAGAAGATCAATAGCAAAGTCACCACGCATTCCCAAGCGAGCAGCCCAATCAGCGATATCTTGTATCCACGATGCACGCGTGCCCACTTGCGCGCGCCATAATTCTGACCGATGAACGAGGTCAGTGCCGATGCAAATCCGCCGCCGATCAGCCAGCTGAGCGATTCGATCTGGCTGCCGATGCGCTGCGCGGTGAACGCCTCTTCCCCGTATCCAGTTGAAATCATGCTGGATACCACCATGGACATGGCGATGAATATCACGTTTTCCAGCACCACCGGCGTGCTCCAACGGAAGATGCTGCGCACCTTGTCCATCCTGAGCTTGCTCCACAGGTCAAATTTCGGGAATGGCCTTTGCTTGTGCAGCTTGATGAACACCAAGAACAGCACGCCAACCACCACCTGAGCGATCACCGTGGCGATCGCGGCGCCTCCCACGCCCCAACCCCACACCAAGATCATCAGCGGATCGAGTATGATATTGATCACGAGCCCCACCGCATTGGCAACAAACGCGCGCGCACTGTTGCCCGCACCGGTGAATGTGCCGCTGAGCGACGCCGTGATATAGGTGAACGGAATGCCGATGCTGGCGATCCTGAGATATGCGCTGCCCGCCTGACCCGTGGGCGTGCCATACATACCGAACGGGATCATCCATTGATCAGCAAACAGCGCCATGAGCAGTGCATACCCTATGCCCAGAAAGATGGACAGCATCAGCGCATTTTCGGCATAGCCGCGCGCAGAATCCTTGTCCCCCCGGCCAAAGTTCTGGCTGACGCCGATCTCTGAGCCCATGCGACCCACCATCATCAGTGACATGCTCATCCAAAGGAACA
>JAJDGF010000095.1 GCA_030265545.1 Eubacteriales bacterium OttesenSCG-928-N13 | reverse complement strand
TCTCTGAATGCGCGACCAGATCCTGCAGTTGGTGCCATTCCGCGGTGTTGAGCGGGAGAACCAGCTCTTCCCTGGATGGATTGATCTGGCTCATCAGTAGCATGGTGGCGAACGCATCGTCGTGGTGTTGCATGAATGGTTTAGCCTCCCGGGTTGTATTTCTTGCTGGTGTGCAGCTTCATGAGTTCAATTTGCGAGCTGATGGGCGGCTCGTTGGGCTTGCCGACGCGGGTATAGCGGCCATCGCTGTTCAGCTGCATGGATTGCACGTTGTCGCGCCATTGCAGCTTCAGTAGGTCGTACACGCGCTTTTGCAGCTGCGCATTTTCAATCGGGAACAGCAGCTCCACCCGCCGATCCAGATTGCGCGGCATCCAGTCGGCGCTGGATAGATAGGTTGCGGGCTGCCCATCGTTATGGAAATGATAGATGCGGCTGTGCTCCAGATAGCGACCCACGATGGAGCGCACGCTGATGCGCTCGGAGATGTCGGGCATCCCGGGGCGAAGGCAGCATATGCCGCGCACGATCAGCTTGATCTTGACGCCCGCGATCGATGCACGATACAGGGCTGCGATGATCTCCTCATCCACGAGCGAATTCATCTTGGCGAAGATCTCGGCGCGCTTGCCCGCCTTTGCGTTGCGCGTCTCTCGCTCAATCAGCGAGATGAACGTGTTTTTCATATCGCGCGGCGCAGAGACCAGCTTCTTCATCTTGGGCAGCTCGGTGAACCCGGTCAGCATGTTGAAGAATGCGGACGCATCATTGCCGAATTTGTCATTGGCGGTGAACAGCCCGTGATCGGTGTAGATGCGGGCGGTCACATCGTTATAGTTGCCCGTGCCCAGATGCACATAGCGGCGGATGCCGTTCTCCTCGCTGCGAACGACCAAGGTGATCTTCGAATGGGTCTTGAGCCCGGCCATGCCATAGATCACATGCGCGCCCGCACGCTCCAAACGGCGCCCCCAATGGATGTTGTTCTCCTCATCGAAGCGTGCTTGCAGCTCCAGCAGCACGGTCACCTGCTTGCCCGCCTCGGCAGCCTCCACCAGGGCCTCGATGATGGGGGAGTTGCCGCTGACGCGATACAGCGTCTGCTTGATGGCGAGCACCTTTTTATCATGTGCGGCCAGCCGCACGAACCGCACCACCGGATCGAAGCTGTCAAATGGATGATACAGCAGCAGATCGCTGCGCGCGATGCGTTGAAACAGCGTCTCGTCCTCTTCCAACACCAACGGGCTTGGGACATAGGGCTGGTATTTCAGGTGGTCGAATCCCTTGAGCGAATAGATCTGGCGCATCAAAAAGTCCAGATTGATGGGGCCATGGATGGCGTAGGCATCGCCATAATCCAGCTCCAGCGCGTCCTCCAGCACCTTGACCAGCCGCTCGTCCGCCCTGTGATCGATCTCCAGCCGCACCGCTGCGCCCCAGCGACGCTGTTTGAGCAGCTTCTCGATCGTTTGCAGCAGATCGACCGCCTCGTCCTCGTCCACGGCCAGATCGGCGTTTCTGGTGATTCGGTAGGCATGGCAGCAGATCACGTTGCGGCCGGCGAATAGTCGATCGATATGGCGCGCAATGACCTGCTCCAGCAGCATCAGATCCACGCCCTCCGACCCGGGCAGCACCACCACGCGCGGCAAACCGGCCGGCACCTGCACGTTGGCAAAGGTCAGCTCCTCGTCGCCGTCATCGATCAGCAGCCCCAGATTCAGGCTGCGATTGAAGATCAAGGGGAAGGGACGCCTGGAATCGACCGCCATCGGGGTGAGCACCGGATATACGTTGTTCTCGAAATATTGATCCAGAAACGCGCGCTGCTCCTGCGTCAGCGAACGCTCGTCCACAAACCGAATGCCCGCATCGGCCAGATCGGGCAGAATGGTCTTTCGGAGCACCTCATACATGCGATGCACCATCACGCGCACGCGCGCCGTGATGGCCGAAATCTGCTGGCGTGGGGTCATCCCGGCGGTGTTTGGTTTGTCATAGTGCGCATCAATCTGATCCCAGATGGATGCCACGCGGATCATGAAAAATTCGTCCAGGTTGCTGGCAACGATGGACAGGAATTTCATCTTTTCAAAGGTGGGATTGTTCTCCGATTCGGACTGCTCCAGCACCCGGTGGTTGAACTCAAGCCAGCTCAATTCGCGATCTATCACGTCGCTTGGACGCAGATCGGATGCGGATTTGTAGGACGGGATCGGCTGTTTTTCCATGTGTCATTCACCACAATCTATCTTCGCTGACGCTCCTTCAAATCGAAAGGAGGTCTTTCTTATGTATAGTGTATCATATGGACGCGCCCGATTCAATCAATAATTGGCGAATCATCCGCGCGTCGTCCGCCTGTGTGCCCTTGGATTCGCAGATGATGATCGGCTGCAGCCCATATTCCACGATCAATGGCGCCAAATGCGCGAAATCGGGGCCATATTGCGTGTCGCAGAAGCGACGATGCATCTTTTCGCCCTTTGGGGTGAACTCAATCCGCGAGAAATGCGCATGAAAATGGCGCACGCGATCCATGCCGAGTGCATCGATCATTTGATCCAGGATGCGGCGGAAGTCGTCCGTGCTGTTCAGCGCGCCCAGATCGATTGTGTGCAGGTGCCCGAAGTCCAGCGCGGGGATGAATGAATCATCCAGCCCGCACACGCTGAGCACCTCGTCCAGCGTGCCAATCTGGGAGATGCGCCCCATCGTTTCGGGGCATAGATGGATGTGACTCAGTCCCTGATCCACCATCTGCCTGCGCGCCTCCACGATGGTGGCATGGCAGGAGGATATCGCCTGATCCCGCTTTTGTTTCCCGGGCGAGCCGATATGAAACACCACGCGGTCGCCACCCATCCAGTCGATGGCACGCGCAGAACTGACCAGATAGCCGATGGTCTTCTCGCGCTTCTGCGCGTCTTGCGTGGCGCAGTTGATGTAATACGGCGCATGGATGGACATGCGAATGCCCTGATCCCTCGCCTCATTGCCGATGGCGCGCGCCGTCCCTTCCGAGATGCTCACGCCGTGCCCGCAGGAGTATTCCATTGCGGTGAGACCCATCTCGCTCAGCCATGCGGGCGCCTCAAGCGTGCGCTTATGGCCTTGCTCATAGAACCGATCGCTGTTGCCTGCGGGGCCGATCCAAATCATGTGTGCGCTCCATTCTCCAGTGCGTCTTTCAGCTTTTGAAAGGCTTTTTTTTCGATGCGGGATACATAGCTGCGGGATATGCCCAGCGCCGCGGCCACCTCGTGTTGCGGGTGGATCACACCATCCAGCAGGCCGCACCGGAGCATCACCACGCGCCGTTCGCGATCGGTGAGCACCTTGCCCAAGAGCCGTATGGCGCGCGCCGATTCGATGTTCGTTTCGGCCTGATCGGGCACCAGATTGACCTCCGTGCCCAGGATATCCAACAGCATGATCTCGTTGCCCTCGCGATCGGACCCGATCGGATCGGAGAGGGACAGGTTCTGCTTGTTCTTTTTGTTGCTGCGCAAGGTCATCAGGATCTCGTTTTCCACGCTGCGAGAGGCATAGGCGGTCAATCTCCCTGCCTCGGGGCGGAAGGTGGTCACCGCCTTGATCAGCCCGATGGAGCCGATCGAGACCAGATCGTCCTGCTCCACGCCTGAATTCATATACTTCTTGGCGATGTGCGCGACCAGCCGCAGATTGTGCTCCACCAGCAGCTTGAAGTCCTCCGTGTTGCCCGCCAGCATCCCCTCCACGGCGCGGCGCTCCTCGTCCGCCTTGAGCGGCTTGGGAAAGGAGGATCGACCTGCGATGTGGGAGATGAGCAGCAGCATGCTATCGTACATGCCGGCCAGGATTTCCAGAAAAAACATAGGGCATCCCTCCATCTTTGGGCGTTGGCAGCGCCCCGCGCGGGGGAGCTGCTTTGCCGGAAAGTCTGCCCTATCACTGTATTCAGTTTTTTGTCGATGTGTGCCTGTCCATCACGAATTTTGGACAATCACGGAGGAATTACGAGGATTGCTTCTCGTCAAATTCCCTCCAAAGCGGCCTATATTGCGCCACGGCGGCCTCGTGCTCCTCCTTGGTCTTGGAGAAGACCAATTCGCCCTTGGCCGGATCGCCCGTGCAGAAGAACAGATACTCGTCATACACGTAATCCATGTCCGGATACAGCGCAGCGATCAGCGCGTTCTTGGACGGATTGCAGATCGGACCCGCGGGGAGACCGGCGTTCTTGTACGTATTGAACGGGCTATCCGTGTTCAGCTCATCATTGGTCAATATCAGTCGGTTGAGGCCCAGGGCATAGGACACGGAGGCATCGCTCTCGAGCTTCATGTTCTTTTGCAGTCTGTTGTGGAACACGGCGGCGACCTTTCGGAAATCGGCCGTGCGACCCGCCTCCTTTTCGATCAACGAGGCCAAGATGATGGTCTGATCGCGGGTGAGCGTGGTCTCAAACAGCAGCGGGTCCTCGGTCATGATGTTGCCATCATCATCCAGACGGTTGCCCGCCTCATCCACGGTGATCGCGAAAGCGGGCTCCTGGTTGAACACCTGGTCATACACCGTCTCGCTCTGCTTGAGCAGTGTGAGCAGGATGGTCTCGGGCTTGGCGTCGGTATACACGCGATAGGTGTCGGGCGCCAGATAGCCCTCGAGCGCGTATCTGCGGCCGGACATCGCCTTGGCATCGATCGCCTCTTGCAGCGGGCTGAAGTTGTCCTTGAACGCATCGCGATTGTTGCACAATGTCTTGAATGCGTTGAGGTCGGTGATCGCGTTCTGCTTCATCAGATAGTCCGCAACGTCTTCCACCGTCCAGCCCGGGATGATTGTGATCTGGCGCTCGTTGCTGGCGCTGCCCTGCGCCAAGATGCCGATCACCTCATTCACGTTCATGCTGGGGGAGAGCGGATAGCTGCCGTATTGCAGCTTGCCGGTCAGCTCTTGAAACTGCACGATGTATTTGAAGATGCCGGAATTGCGGATATAGCCCTCATTTTGCAAGTTCTGACCGATGGACGCGATGGACGTGCCCGATTCAATCACAAATTCGCTCACCTGTGTGTTCTCCGGATCTACAGGCGCGAAGAAGTGATTGTTGACATAGTTCCATCCGGTCATGATGATGCCGCCCACGATGAGCAGGCTGATCGCAAGAATCAGCAGCGGCCTGACGATGCTCCAGAGCCAAGAGTACCAGTAAAACCCGTACTCTCGATCATGCATCAGCGTGCGCTGATTGTATTTGTTGCCGGATGTTTCAGGTCTGCGTTTGCGCCCCGATCTCAGGGTATCTCTTGCCATATTGCGTGATATCCTCCGTCTAACGAGCTATCCTTGCAGCATATCCAAATTGATGCCCGCCGCATCTGCCAATATTTTGTAAATGTCCGCCAGCAGGCTCTGAAAGCGGAATTCCGCCATCAGATAGGCGCTGGCATCCTGATTGTATTGCAGCAATGCGGAGATCTGCTGCATGCGTTTGAGCTCTTCCTCGTCCATGCTCTCGCCGCCCGCCAAGCGAGCCTGCATTTTGTATTGCAGCTTCTTGTAGGCGTCCAGCAGCTCCTTGTTGGTGTTGTCCTGATAGGCCAGCTCACGCAGCCTGGAAAACTCCTTGAATTCGTCGCTCTGCTTCATCGCGCTGGCGAGCGAATGCGCCTGATCGTATACGTTCATATGATATGAACCTCCATTTTATTCAGACGTATCAAACGGTCAAACGGTTCAATGATCGACTTCCATGATGATCGGAAGCACCATCGGGCTGCGCTTGATATGGCCATAGACGAAGCGCTGCACCGAATCGCGCACGGCGTTCTTGACCTGGTTCCAGTCGCCCGGATTGATGCGGCCAAAGTTGCTCAGTGCGTTCCTGGCGGCGATGCGTGCGCCCTCGGCCAGATCGTCCGATTCGCGCACATACACGAGTCCGCGCGATACGATATCCGGACCGGACACAACCATGCCGCTCTTCTTATCGATACAAATGACGGCAATCAGCAGCCCGTCCTGCGACAGGTGCATGCGGTCGCGCAGCACCACGGTGCCCACGTCGCCCACGCCCAGGCCATCCACCAGCACGATGCCGTTGGGCACGGTGCCCGCGACGGACATCTTGTTTTTGCTGATCTCGATGATCTCGCCCTGATCGGGGATGTGCACGCACTCATCTGACATGCCGAGCGACTTCGCGAGCCGTGCGTGATGGTGCAGATGCCTGGCCTCACCATGCACCGGAATGAAATATTTCGGCTTGGTGAGCGTGTGAATCAGCTTGAGCTCCTCGCGGCATGCATGTCCCGACACATGTACCTCGGCCAACGATTCATAGATCACGTTCGCGCCCGTCTTCATCAATAGGTTGATCACGCGGGACACGGATTTCTCGTTGCCGGGGATGGGGGTGGCCGATATGATGACCATGTCGGATGCCTTGATTTCGAGCTTTGCATGCTCGCCCAGCGCCATGCGGGACAGTCCGCTCATGGACTCGCCCTGGCTGCCGGTGGTCATGACGACGATCTCGTTGTCGTCATAGCGATCGATCTCATCCGGGGTGAGCAGCCGCCCCTCCGGGATGCGCAGCTCGCCCAGCTGCATGGCCACCTTGGACACATTGATCATGCTGCGACCAATCAGGCAGACCTTTCGGTTATAGCGCACGGCGGCATCCACAACCTGTTGCACGCGATGCACGTTGCTGCTGAACATGGCCACGATGATGCGGCCCTCCGCCTTGTCAAATAGGTTCATAAATGTCTCGCCCACGTGACGCTCGGACATGGTATAGCCCGGCCTTTCCACGTTGGTGGAATCGGCCAGCAGCGCAATCACGCCTTCCTTGCCCAGCTGCGCGAAGCGACCTAGGTCGATCACCTGCTCGTCGATCGGGGTGAAGTCCACCTTGAAATCGCCCGTGTGCACCACGGTGCCGACCGGCGTGGTGATCGCCATCGCCACGGCGCCCGCGATCGAGTGACCAACCTTGATGAATTCCACATCAAAGCTGTTGCCCACATGAATTCTGTCGCCCGGCTTGATGACGTTCAGCTGAATGTCGTTGATCTTATGTTCTTTGAACTTGTGCTCGATCAGAGCCAGTGTGAGCCGCGTGCCGTAGACCGGCGCGGGATACTGCTTGACGATGTAGGGGGTGCCGCCGATGTGGTCCTCATGTCCGTGGGTGATCAGATAGGCGCGAATGCGGGATGCGTTCTTTTGCAGATATGTGGTATCCGGGATGACCAGATCCACGCCCGGCATTTCCTCGCCGGGGAACATGCTGCCCACATCCACCACCACGATGTCGTCGCCGTATTCAAATACGGTCATGTTCTTGCCAATTTCGCCCACCCCGCCCAGCGGGATGATGCGCAGCCTGGGCAAGGCAGGCTTCTTCCTTCCATTAGATGCCATGATAATTCTCCTTCTATTCTTTGAAGGCGTTGCCATATCGCCATATGCGATGCGGCATTTGCCTTAGATTTGTTGATCGCACAACAAAACAAGGGGATTCGGCTGTACCGAAACCCATTGCCGTTCAGGCGCTTTTGGACGCGACCCGACCCTGCATCCCAATGCTTGGCGCACGCACATCCATTTGGCGCGATGGGGGAGCCCTTCCATCGATATGACCAAATGCATCCGCGATTGCCCGAGAGGGACGATGAGGTCGCACGTGCGACGCGTCACAACCGGGAGGATTTGACCAACGGTCAACATCCCAAAACCCAACGTGTATGCCACGATTCCATAGAAAAAAGCGTCCGCAGTTGACAGACGCTTATCTTGTTCCGATCGGCACACCCTGCAATCTACTGTTCTCATTATACCATAGAACGTGGTCTGTTTTCAATGGATATTCAGCATTTAACACGCGCGGCATTCGCGGCGCGCCAAATGGATTACAGGTGCGAATCGAGCATCTCGACCAGTGCGGGCTTGCCGCGCGCGCCGATCATGGTTTCCAGGATCTCACCATCCTTGAACAGGATCATGGTGGGGATGTTTTCCACGCGATAATCAACGGATGCCTCCGGTTGCTCTTCCACGTTCAGCTTGCCGATGGTCACCTTGCCCTGATAATCCTGTGCAAGCTGCTCGATGATGGGCGCGACCATGCGGCACGGACCGCACCAGCTCGCCCAGAAATCCACCAGCACCAGGCCCTTGCCCTTTAGTGCATCCGGCTTCAGGTCGGCCGAGGTGAAGTTGATCACAAATTCATTTGA
>JAJDGF010000094.1 GCA_030265545.1 Eubacteriales bacterium OttesenSCG-928-N13 | reverse complement strand
GCGTGTTGACCTTTGTCAACACGTTGAGCCGGGGCGCACTGTCGCCTCGGCTTTTTTGCGCGATGATATGAAGGAGGATGCCATATGAGCGATCAAGACGCGATTGCCCGGTTTCACGCGATATGGGATGGTTTTTCGGAGCGGGCGAGGTTGATCCGTGAGGATAGAACGGTGCTCGCCATCAACAGTGTGGCCGAGAGGGAAGGACTGACCACGGGTGTTCGGTGTATCGATGCGCCGCCGAGCGGTTCACATGCCGGTTGCAGGGCGAATTTGGCGCTGCGGGATGGATGCGCGCAATATGATCTGTCCGTGAATGGCAAGCGAATGCGATTCTGGATCCCCATGGATGGCTGCGAGGATCTGTATGTGCATTTTTCACTACCCATTCACTAGAGCCGAATCGCGCGCGATTCATCTGCGCACAGGGCGCATGCACACAAATGGCGGCCTTCCCATACATTAATACGTTGGGAGGCTCGAACATGCAACAAAACATCGTCTTTATGGCGTTTCTTGCCACCATGGGCACCTGGCTGGTGACAGCGATGGGTGCGGCCACGGTGGTTTTTATCAAACGGATTCATCATCGATTCATGAATGCCATGCTGGGATTCGCGGCGGGCGTGATGATCGCGGCCAGCTTCTGGTCACTCTTGCAGCCCGCGATTGAGCGCGCGGAGCAGTCGCTCAGTATGCCTGCCTGGCTGGTGGCCACGCTGGGGTTCGTCAGCGGCGCGCTGTTTATCTGGGCATCGGACAAGGCGGTTACCTGGGCGCAGCGCCGCGCGGAGGAGGAGATATCGCCGGTTGGTTCTGATCAAGGCGCCGCATTGCCCAAGAATGAGCGGCTGCGGCGCGTGATGATGCTGGTGTTTTCGATCACGCTGCACAACATTCCGGAGGGGTTGGCCGTGGGCGTGGCATTCGGCGCGCTGCAGCAAAACCATAGCACCGAGGCGCTCATGGCGGCCATTTCGGTGGCGATTGGGATTGGTCTGCAGAACTTCCCGGAAGGCGCTGCGGTCAGCATCCCGCTGCGCAGGGAGGGCTATTCCCGCAGCAAATGCTTTTTGCTCGGGCAGGCATCCGGCATGGTGGAGCCCGTCGCGGGCGTCCTGGGTGCGCTGCTGGTGGTTCGGATGCAGACCATCCTGCCGTTCGCGTTGGCATTTGCGGCGGGCGCGATGGTGCTGGTGGCGGTGCACGAGCTGATCCCCGAATGCCAGCGCAATCGGGGTGTCTCGCCCTATGTTGCCACGATGGGGATCATCGCGGGGTTCTCTGTGATGATGCTGATGGATGTTTTACTGGGGTGACAGTTTGATGCGATAAACGCAAAGCAGCCGCAGCTGGTCATCGAGCCAGATCTGCGGCTGTTTGATGTTTTGATCAGGGAGAATCGAACTCATATTGCATCTGTTGATCCCGCTCGGTGAGCGCGACGATCTGCGTGCCCTCGAATGTTTGCTTTGCGAACGTGCGCGGTACATCCTTTTGCTCCCACCAGTGCATGGGGATCAGCAGCCGCGGGTGCATGTGCGCGATCAGCAGCCGCGCGCCCAGATCGTGATCGCTACCCAACCTCGGATCCACCGGGAACATCGCAATATCTGCCGATTTGGGCAGCTGCACCAGCGCCCTCAAATACTTCTGATGCGCAGCATCGGCATCCGCGTTGCTGGCCACATCCCGAAAATGCCAATCGTTCAGATCACCCGCATGAAACACATCCAGGCCGGGCAGCGACACATAGAAGCTCACGCCCTTGTCGGTGGATGGATAGGCGCTGATCTGCGCGCCCAGCACGGACAGGCGCTCCATCGACTTCATGAAATGCGCGGGGTAGCGCTTGAATATATCCCGCCCGAAGATCAGCTCCACCTGCCCATCCCGCTGCCAATCGGCAACATGCCAATCGAAATGATCCGGGTGCGAATGAGACGCAAATACCAGCACCTTCTGGCCCGAATCGAGCGCCTGCTGCACGAGCGGACTGTTTGGTGTGATGCAGTCAAATATCAGGTGATGCTCGCCGTGCGAGACCAAAAATCCCGAATGATGCAGATAGCTTATGCGTGTTGTCATGATGCACCTCCCGATAGTATTGTACAGAATTGCGCGCCATATCGCAAGCATGGTGAAATATCAGGAATCTTCACATGCCAGTAACACCAACATATCATACAATTTTCGTCGGCTTTGCTTTGTGAGATATGACTGAAACTTGTTGACGAACCGCATTCATTTTGATATGATCACAGTGAGAGGTGAGTGCTTGTCATGAAAAAGTTTCTTTCGTTTATCAAGACGCTGCGGTTTCGGATCATCCTGATCACGGCGCTTTGCTGGCTGTTGCCTACACTGCTGCTGGGCTGGTATCTGGGCGGAAATGTGTTTGGGGCGCTGCGCGATTCCACCGAGACGGCGCTGATTTCTAGCACCAACACCGCGCGATTTAGCACCGTGGCGGAGCTGGATCGTTTGATTGCGCTGTCCAAATCGGCCACCTATGATGGCACCTTGACCGATGTGGGCGCGAGGTATCTGGCGGGCACGATCAAGTATCAGGACTTTTATCGCGAGTGTCGCGTGTACATGGATCAGAAGTTCCAGCGCGAAAGTCTGTCCACGTTCGCCGCGTTTTATCTGGTGCAGGAGCCGGAGCACATCATCCCCACCACCGACCCCACCGCCAGCAACGAGCAGGTGACCCGCTTTGAGCTGGAGGCGCAGGCGCAGGCGCTCGCACTGGGGGAGGAGCTGGACACCCGCTGCCGATTCATGTCGGTCAATGGCGAGGTATATTTGGTGCGCAATCTGCTCACGCGCAAGCAGGAGCGCCTGGGGATGTTGGTGATCGGGATTCAGCCCGATCTGCTGCTCAGTCCGCTTATGAATGGGGACGATCTATGGAAGGACAACATCATCATTCGGCTGGATGACTACAGCCACCTGCCCGAGAGCGCCGATCCCGCGCTGATGGAGGGGATCGAGCCGGGCATGCACGAGCAAGACGATCTGCTGCTGGTGGACGGCGAATGGATCACGCGCGATTATGCACTCAGCTATCGCGCGATCGTGGACAAGTATGTGGTGTATGCTAAGATTGAAGAGTTCTTTCGGCTGATGGCGATCCTGCTGATCCTGCTGCTGCCGATCATGGCGCTGATCATCGTGTTTGCCGATCGCTGGATCACAAAGCCGCTTGGCGACATGGCGCAGGCCAGCAGCCGCATCGAGCATGGCGAGCTGGGCGTGACGGTGGATATCCCGAACAAAAACGACGAGATTGGCCAACTGGCGCGCTGCTATAACTCGATGAGCCTTCAGATCAAGCAGCTGGTGGAGAAATCCTTTGAGGAGGAACTGACGCTTCGGGACGCGCGCATCGAGGCGCTGCAGAGCCGCATCAACCCGCATTTTATGAACAATTCGCTGGAGATGATCAATTGGCAGGCGCGCATTGAGGGCTCTGAGACGATCAGCAACATGATCGATGCGATGTCCACCTTGATCAACGCCAGCCTGGACAGATCCAATCGGCGCGTGGTGCCGCTCAAAGAGGAGCTGGAGGTGGCGGACGCCTACTTCTATTTCCTGGATCAGAGATTCGGCATCAAACTCAAGACGGATCGCGACATCGATCCCGCGCTGCTGAACGTGGATGTGCCGCGCATGGCGATCCAGACGCTGCTGGAGAACGCTGTGGATCACGGCATTGCGCCCATGGGCGGCGGGCAAATCTGGCTGGCGGTGCATGCAGAGCAGGGCGCACTGATGATCGATGTGACCAACACCGGGCGACGGCTGACGGAGCGCGATATGCAGCATATCTCGCAGCTGCTTTCGGACGACGACAACAGCATGGAGGGCAAGCTGGCTGAGCGCATGGGCATTCGGAACATCAACCGCCGCGCACGCCTGATCTATGGCGAAAAGGCCAATTTGCAGCTGTCCACCGACGAAAACGGCAACACACTGGCGCGGCTCACCCTACCAATCGAGGGCGCATGATAATCATGCAAGGCCTCGCCTGGCTTGCAAGACCGCCGGTCGCGGTTTGCGGTTTGAAGCTGGAGGATCAGTGCCTTCCAGACCTCGCATGGGCTCGATGGCCTGAGGCCTTGATGGGTTGCGATCCATTGTTAAGGTTTGGCGATCATCGCGCAATAAGAAACAACAAAACGCATTTTAAACCAACGACATGAACCCACAAACGCGCTATAATGATGACAGAGATTCAGCATTCGACTGATCATAAGGAGGGTTCACTTCATGAAAAAGACGTTGGCCTTGCTACTCACCCTGGCACTTTGCCTCTCGATGGGCACCTTCGCCCTCGCGGATGGCGTGACACTCAAGACCGTATCGACCTTCGCGGGCACCGACCCGGCCACCCCGCAGTACAATGCCATTCTGGCCGAGTATGAGCAGGAGAGCGGCAACAAGGTCGAAGATGCCTCCGCCACCTCCGACGAAGCATGGAAAGCGGGCGTGCTGAACGATTTCGCCGCCGGCAACGAAGCGGACATCATGTTCTATTTCGCGGCCACCGCCGATTCCGAGCCGATCCTGGATAAGGTCGTCTCCATCCAGGAAATCAACGAGGCATATCCCGAGCTGAACCTGACCGTGAACGAGCTGCTGACCGAGGCGGACGGCAACGTGTACGCGATCCCGGTGCGCTCCTTCTGGGAAGGCCTGTTTGTGAACAAGGACCTGTTTGATCAGTTTGATCTGGAGCTGCCCACCGATTGGGCGAAGCTGGAATTGGCCGTCGCGACCTTCAAAGAGAACGGCATCGTGCCGATCGCGGTCTCGCTGTCCGATATCCCGCACTACATCCTAGAGTTCTGCATCCTGAGCGCCGGCCCCGCGTCCGAGCATCAGGCGAAGCCCCTCTCGGGCGAAGCCGTGCCGGAATCCTGGATCAAGGGCATGGAAGTGCTGCGCAAGCTGAACGAAATGGGCGCGTTCGCCGAGGACGTGAATGCCACCACCGAGACCATCACCTCGCAGCTGTTCCGCGACAAGAAGGCCGCCATGCAGCTGGATGGCAGCTGGTTCGCGAATGGTCTGGCGCAAGAGAACTGGGACAACACCGTGGTTGTGCCCTTCCCCGCAACCGAAGATGACGCCGATCCGACCGCGATCATCGGCGGCACCTCGATGGGCTTCTACATGACCCGCAAGGCGTGGGACGACCCGGCCAAGCGTGACGCGGCGGTGCAGCTGCTGGCCAAGCTGACCAGCGATGATTCCGTGGAGCGCATGGGCTTCGTGTTCGGCGGCGAGCTGCTGAAATCGGCCAAGCGCATGGTGGGCGAAGCCAAGGCGATGTGCACACCCATCCAGGACATGATCGATACCGAAGTGCGCAACTACTGGTTCAGCCAGGCCCCCGCATTGGCGGACGGCACGGCGGATGCGACTGAAGTGATGACCAAGGTCGTCAACGATGGTGCATACAAATAAAGAAATGACCCCGATCCCACCCCCAATGCCGGGCTGCCCATAACAAACCGGGCAGCCCGGCATTTCTTCTAAATACGGGAGGTACGAGAAATGTTGTATCGCGACAGGCGGCCACTGCTGGTATTCCTGGTGCCCGCATTTGCGCTGATGTTGGTCATGCTGTATTATCCATTTGTGCTCAACATCATCAACAGCATGTTTGAAATCAAGGGCATGGCGGGCGAACCGCAGGCATTCATCGGGATTCAGAATTATCGCGACATGTTCAGCGATCCCACGATGGCCATATCCATTCAGAACTCGCTCAAGATGATGGGACTGACTGTGATATTCCAGGTGGGACTGGCGCTGGTGCTGGCGCTGATGGTGGATTCGATCAAGAAGGGGCAGCAGTTCTTCCGCGTCGTGTTCTTCTTCCCGATCGTGATTTCTGCCACGGCCATCGGCTTGATGTTCAACCTATTCTATATCCGCGATGGCGGCATGCTCAATCAGATTCTGGGACTGTTCGGCATGGACCCCGTGTTCTGGCTGGACAAATCCACCGCATTTACGATGGTGGCGATCCCGGTGCTGTGGCAATATGTGGGGTTCTATTTCGTGATCGTGCTGACCGGGCTTTCGAGCATCCCGGAGGACGTGTATGAATCGGCCGCCATCGATGGCGCGACCGGCTTCAAAAAGACGTTTTATATCACGCTGCCGCTGATTCGGGATGTGCTGATCACCTGCGCCACGCTGTCCATCACGGGCGCGATCAAGGTGTTTGATCTGCCTGCCGTGATCGTGAACAACGGCAAGCCCAACGGGCTGACCTATTTTCTGGGCACCTACATGCACAATCAGACGTTCGTGGCCGGCAACATCGATTATGGCTCTGCCATTGCGGTGGTGATCGTGTTGCTGGGCGTGATCATCAGCCAGACGGTCAATCGTCTGCTGCTGCGCGTGGGGGGTGAGGACGCGTGAACCAGCAGAATGTGAAGCCCAAAAAGCGCAGCGGCACCGCCCTCAATTTTCAGATCCCGCAGCACGAAACAAAACGTCCCAAGGAGCATCAAAACCCCATTGGCAAGGTGCTGATCTATGTGGCGCTGTGCATATGGGCGTTCACCACGATCTTCCCGTTCGTGTGGGTGCTGAACAACTCGTTCAAGGACTCGAGCTTGGTGATCTCCGATTCATTCTCGCCCGCGTTCATCGAGCGCATGCGTTATGACAAATATGGCGACGTGGCGCGCGAGCAGGTGCTGCTTGACGAGCAGGGGCGCTTGGTGTATGATGCATATCTGATGGATGAGAACGGCCAGGTGCTCATGGACGAGGACACCGACCCACCGCTGCCCGCCTATGACAAGGTGAATGGTCGGCTGATGTATGATCAAAACTCGCCCGAGGTGGTGCTTTCGCCCACCTGGCGGAACTATGTCACGGCGTTCACCAATCCCAACGTGAACATCTTAAACGGCTACAAAAACAGCCTGATTATCTCCGGCACGGTGATGCTGGCGGTGATGCTGCTGGCCACGATGATTGCGTTTGCGCTCAGCAGATACAAATTCCCCGGGCAGGGAATCGTGCGCAATATGATCGTGGCGGCGCTGATGTTCCCCGCATTCTCGACGATTGTGCCGGTGTATCGCATGGTGGTGAACATCGGATTGTTTGATCGCTTGCCCAGCGTGATTCTGGTGCAGACGGCGGGCAATCTGGCCTTTGCGACGACGGTCATGCTGGGGTTCGTGGCGGCGCTGCCCAAGGAACTGGAGGAGGCCGCATTCATGGAGGGCTGCGGGCCGTTCCAGGTGTTCTTCCGGATCGTGCTGCCCATGTGCAAGCCCGCGCTGGCCACGGTGGCGATCTTCACATTCCTTTGGAGCTATAACGACCTGTTTGTGCAGATGATTCTGCTTCGGAGCAAGGCGCAGATGCCCGTTTGCGCCATCCTGCGCGAGATTTCGTCCATCTTCGGCACCGATTTCGGGCTGATGGCGGCGGCGGTCGTGGTGGTGGTGGTGCCGGTGCTGATCATCTATATCGCGCTGCAGCAGAACATCATCAAGGGACTGACGGCAGGTGCGGTGAAGGGCTAACAGCCCAAATGAAGGGAGGCGCGGCATGTACAAGGTGGTGCTGGTGGACGACGAGCAGCTCATTTTGAATGGGTTGATCCGCGTGATCCCCTGGGTGGAGCATGATTGCGAGGTGGTCGCGACCGCCAACGACGGCATTGAGGGCGCGGCCGTGATTCGGCGTGAGCGCCCGGACATTCTGTTCACCGATGTGCGCATGCCCAACATGGACGGGCTGAAGATGATCGCCGCGCTGAAGAGCGAGTTCCCCGATATGCAGATCAGCGTGCTGACCGCATTTCGAGATTTTGAATACGCACAGCAGGCGATTCGACTGGGTGTGGCGCGGTTTTTGCTCAAGCCTAGCAAGATGCCCGAGCTGCAGGAGGCCATCATCGAGATGACCGCCCGGTTGGACGCAAGGAAGCCTGCGGAGGATGAGACAGAGGATCGGCCGCCTCCTGAGGATGAGGAGGCTTCCAGCTTCATCGTGCAGGCCGCGCTGGACTACATGCGCCAGCACTATATGGAGCACATTCGGCTGTCCGATGTGGCGGATCAGATCTATGTCAGCCAGTGGCATCTGTCCAAGCTCATCAGCCGCTATACCGATAGTAGCTTCCTCGGCATCCTGAGCAACCTGCGCGTGGATCGAGCCAAGGAGCTGCTGCGGGAACCCACGCTCAAGGTGCACGAGATCGCCACATTGACCGGATTCCAGGACGTGGCGCACTTCTCGAAGACATTCAAAAAGATCACTGGCCTGTCGCCCGTGGAGTACAGGCAGAAGGATTCAAAAGCAAAATAACAGTCTGAACC
>JAJDGF010000093.1 GCA_030265545.1 Eubacteriales bacterium OttesenSCG-928-N13 | reverse complement strand
CAGGCCGGTATTCGCGCCGACCGAGGTGATGCGCGCGGCCTCCAGGAACGCCGATATGCCGTACAGCACGCCGGCCATCAGATACACCAGCATGATCGTGCGCGCCACGTTGACGCCCGAAACGGCGGCAGCCTCTTCGTTGCCGCCCACGGCGAACATGTTCTTGCCCAGCTTGGTCTTGTTCCAGACGAACCACATGATGACCGCCAGCCCAAGGAAGTACAGGATCACCAATGGGATCTTGAGATCCCCCATGACCAGATTGCCGGCCGCCTTGTCCAGGAAGTTGCGGTTGAACGTGGACAGCGCCTGCGCGGTGCCCGACGGCTGCGATTCGATGTAGATGGCCGTTGTGCCCTGCGCGATCAATTGCGTGCCCAGCGTGATGATGAACGCGTGCAGATGCAGCTTGGACACGCCAAAACCGTTGATCAAACTGATCGTCACGGCCACCGCGATCGACGCGAACAGCGGGATCCAGAGCGGCAGATCCGTGGTGATCTGCGGGAACATACGCGAGGCATAGGTGGTGGCCTGCACCAAGGATGCCGTGACCGCTGCCGACAGACCCAGCGTGCGCCCGATCGAAAGGTCGGTACCGGCCAGCACGATCAATCCCGCGCAGCCCAGCGCCAAGATGCCCTTGGTAGAGGCCTGCTTCAGGATGTTCAGCAGGTTGGTCATGTCAATGAAATTGGGCTTCATGATGCTGACGACCACCAGAATGGCCAGCATGATGATATACAGTGCGTATTTCAGCAGGAAATCCGTCACCTTCTGCGCCTTGGGGTTGATGGCGCGCGTCTTGCCGCGGCGGCTGCGCCCAATGAGCCAGATCGCGATGCATGCAAGACCCACGATCGTAAGCGCAAGACCAACGAACAGGTACGGAACGGATTGCATGAATGCATCTCCGGTGTAGCCTTCCTTCGTCAGGTTGGGCAGTCCCTCTTGGAACAGCGCGATCATATCGCTGTCCGATTCGAGCGCCGTATAGCCATTGTCGTCCAAGCCCAGCTCGGCCATGACGGATGACTTGAGCATCTCGGCGCGCATCGGGTCGGACACTGTGCGATCCTTGACCATCTCGCGGAATTCGTCCTCTGTCAGTTCCGGATTCTGCGCTTGCGCATAGGCGAGGAACGCATCATAGTTCATCGACTCCGCCTGCTTCTCGGTATACAGCGTGCGCGCGTCCACCACGCCATCCACGCGATCGGCGGGCAGCCCCAGCGTCTCGGTCAAAAAGCGCTTCAGTTCATCCGGATTCTGTCCATAGGCCACCTCGGTGATGGTCTCAGGCGCCATGACAAAGCCCATCGTGTCCGGCTTTTTGCAGCCCAGCATATCTGTGGCTTCATTATAGATATTCTGGCCATACATGCCGTAGGTGGCCATCGAGATACCCGTCGCCAGAATGGCAATCACCAAAATGGCCTGTACCCCCCAGGCAACATAACTGATAATTTTTGATTTGCTCATGCCCAGTTCCCCTCTCCCCCGTTAAACGTATTTGGCGGCCAGCTGCATGATGGTTTCCTGCTCGCCCGCAATGTTTCCGAAGTCCTTGCCGCGTTCAAGCGTGCCCGCCAATTGACCGTTGGACATAACCAGGATTCGGTCGCATATGCCCAGCAATTCGGGCATCTCGCTCGATACCATGATGACGCCCTTGCCCTCCTCGGCAAGCTGGAGGATCAACTGGTAAATCTCGTATTTCGCGCCCACATCGATGCCGCGCGTGGGTTCATCCAGCAGCAGCACGTCCGGCTTTGTCAGCAGCCAGCGGCCAATGATGACCTTCTGCTGGTTGCCGCCCGACAGGCTCTTGATGGGGGTGCGCTTGCTGGGCGTTTTGACGCTCATCGCATCAATGAGCCAGTCGGTGTGCTCACTCATCTTCTTGTTGGATAGCATGAATTTGCCGTAGTTGCCCACGTTCGCGATGATGGAATTGAACAGAATGGACATCTGCGGGAACAGACCGGTCGCACGGCGCTCCTCGGTGATGAGCGCGAAGCCGTTCTTCATGGCGATGTTGGCATCCGCATTGTGAATGGGCTTGCCGTTGAGCTTCATGGTGCCGGAGCCCTTGGTGAAATAGCCAAACAGCGTATTCAATAGCTCCGTGCGTCGCGATCCGACCAGCCCCGAAACGCCCAGCACCTCACCCTTGCGCAGGGTGAAATTGACGTTGTGGCAGGTGGGCTCATACAGCCCGGAGAAATCTTCGACCTCCAGCAGCACATCGCTCGGCACGTTGTTTTTGGGTGGGAAACGGTTGCTCATATCGCGATTCACCATCAGGCGAATGATCTCGTCCGTGTCCAGCTCAGCGGCGGGCTTGGTTGCGATCCATTGGCCGTCGCGCATGATGGTCACATCGTCCGATATGCGCAGGATTTCGTCCATCTTATGGGAAATATAAATGATGCCAACGCCCTCATCCGTCAGCTGCTTGATGATGCTGAACAGGTGCTCCACCTCATCCTCGGTCAGCGAACTGGTGGGTTCGTCCAGCACCAGAATTTTCGCGTTATAGGAGACCGCCTTGGCGATTTCCACCATCTGACGCTTGGAAACGGATAGGTTCCCAATCGTCGCTTTAGGGTTGACATCGATATTGAGCCGCTCAAATACGGCCTTTGTCTGGTTATACATCTTCCCCGAGTCCACGATGCCCGGCACAATCGTCGGGAATCGGCCCAGCCAGACGTTCTCCATCACGTTGCGCCGGAGCACCTGGTTCAGCTCCTGATGCACCATGGCAACGCCGTTGTCCAGCGCATCGCGCGGGCCGGTGAACTGCACAGGTTTGCCGTTCATCGTGATCTCGCCGCGATCCTTGCTGTATATGCCAAACAGACACTTCATCAGTGTCGATTTGCCCGCCCCATTTTCTCCCATCAGGGAGTGCACCGTACCGGCACGCAGCACAAACTGCACATCGTCCAGCGCCTTGACACCGGGGAATTGCTTGTCGATATTTCGCATCTCAAGCAAATTCTGATCGGCCATGTTCCCATCACCACACATTTCTTTATTGCGCGAGCAGATCCGGCTGACCTGCTCATTTTTTGCGAGGCATGCACCCCGCCAAAAGTCCGTCAAAGCATGGCGCGGCGTATATGCCCCCATGCTTCAAAGATGGTTCCGGCGACCCCAGGTTGCCGGAACCGTCAGTGTACTCAAAGGATACGCTTGAGCAATCCCTTATTCCGCGGAGGTGATCTTCGCGTAGGGGATACGCACGGAATAGTTATCCGCGGCCAGCTCGTAATCCAGGCCTTCCAGCCAGGTGCCGGTCTGCAGGTAGTTCATCGCAACGCGCACGTTGGCATAGCCCATGGCGTCGCCATCCTGCTTCACGGTGGCGGTCATGCCCTTGTTCTTGATGGACTCAAAGGCTGCGTCGGTGGCGTCCACGCCGATGATGACCAAGGAAGGATCGCCTTCGTTGCCGGTGTTGTAGTTGAACGCGCTCAGCGCGGCCACAACGCCAATGGCCATGTCATCGTTGTTGCAGAACACAACTTCGATGCCGTTGTTGGCGGCCCAGGTGGCGGTCATCTTGTCGTTGGCCTGGGTGCTGTCCCAGTTGGCCACGATCGGATCGGCCAGAACGGCCTCCAGCGGCACGCCCAGCGCCACGGCGGTCTCTTCCGAGAACTGCGTGCGGGCAATGGCTTCGGGGTTGTTCGGCTCGCCCATGAACTCAACAAACTGCAGTTTGCCGTCGCCGTTCAGGTCGATGGACTGATCCGCGGCCCACATGTCGGCCAGGATTTCGCCCTGCATGTCGCCCGCTTCGCGCGGGGTGGTGCCGATGAAGATCGAGCCGCTGTCCACAACGACAGACTGCACGGTCTCAGCGGAGGGCTCCTTGTTGTAGAACAGGAAGGGGATCTTCGCTTCGGTGAACATGTCCACCAGCTGCTGACCCGAGGCCACCTCGGCCAGGTTGATGATGACGAAATCCGGCTGCTCGCCGATCAGGATGGTGGCCTGCTCGACCTGCTTTGCCATGTCATCGGCTGCATCATACATGGTCAGGTTGATGGTGACGCCCAGCTCTGCGCCAATGGACTCGGCGGCGGCCATCATGGCCTGACGCACGGAGCTGCCATAGGTATCATCATACTTCCAGATGAGGGCGCGGACATCGAACTCGAGCTTCTCTTCCGCCGACGCGAAAGAGAACATGGAAAACACCATGGTCAGAACCAGAAGAATCGCAAATAGTTTCTTCATGAATGGGTTGCCTCCTTAAAATTTTTGGTTTTCCGTGTTATTTCACGAAGGGATTTGCTCCCCCCGAGATAACCTACAGTAACGAAAACAGCAAAAGTTGTGCGCTTTGACAAATTGCAGCCGCCGTTTCTAAACATTATACACGATGAGTGCTGTAAATGCAACCATAAATCATGATCAAAAGTCGTTGAATATTTACGATATAGGGATGTAATTTTCCGCTTGACAGATGCGATATTCTGATATATAATAAACACATGAACAATGGTTCATATGAACGGAGGTTGATTTGATGACAGATGTTCGTTCGGTAGAACACTGTGAGGAGCAGGGCATGCATCCGGATATCGTGTCGCGCGTGGGCAGCACGATGCCGGCAGAGGAGACGCTGTATGACCTGGCGGAACTGTTCAAGATCTTTGGTGACAGCACGCGCATCAAGATCCTGTATGCGCTGCTTGAGAGCGAGATGTGCGTGTGCGACATCGCATCGCTGCTCGGCATGACCCAATCGGCCATCAGCCATCAGCTGCGGATCCTCAAGCAGGCCAAGCTGGTCAAAAATCGCCGCGAGGGCAAGACGGTGTATTACAGCCTGGCAGACGGCCATGTGCACACCGTTCTCCATCAGGGCATGGAACACGTCCAGGAATAACCGAGTACAATAAGATGAGGAGGATTGAACAATGAAAAAAACATACAAGCTAAAGGATTTGGATTGCGCGAATTGCGCTGCCAAGATGCAAAACGCCATCGCCAAGCTGGACGGCGTGCAGGATGTGAATGTGAATTTCATGGGGCAGCGCATGACCATTGAGCTGGTTGATGCCCGCGCGGATGAGATCATGCGTCAGGTGGTTGAGACCGTCAAACGGATCGAGCCCGACTGCGTCGTCGTCATTTGATATCCACTATTATTAAGGAGGCATTTCTATCATGAATGCCAAACACAAAAGGACGCTCTATCGCATATTGATCTCGTCCGCGCTGTTTGTGGCGGCCTACATCCTGGAAGCGCGTCTGGATTTGCCCGGATGGCAACAGTTTCTGCTGTTCATGCCCGCCTACCTGCTGATCGGCTGGTCTGTGCTGAAGGAAGCGGCGGTCAACATCTCGCACGGGCAGGTGTTCGATGAAAACTTCTTGATGGCGCTTGCAACCATCGGCGCGCTCTGCATCGGCGAATATCCCGAGGCCGTGGCAGTGATGCTGTTTTATCAGGTGGGCGAGCTGTTTCAAAGCTATGCCGTCAATCGCTCGCGTCAATCGATCACCCAGCTGATGGACATCCGTCCGGACTTCGCGAACATAGAACAAGACGGCCAGCTGGTGCAGGTGGATCCGGAGACCGTGGCCATCGGGGACATCGTGATCGTGAAGCCGGGCGAGCGCGTGCCGCTGGATGGCACGGTGATGGAGGGCACATCCAGCCTGAACACCGCTGCGCTGACGGGCGAATCCCTGCCCCGCAACGTGCAGGAGGGCGAGCAGGTGCTGTCCGGCTGCGTGAACCTGACGGGCGTGCTGCATGTGCGCGCCGACAAGCTGTTTGGCGAATCGACCGCCTCGCGCATATTGGATCTGGTGGAAAACGCATCCGATAAAAAGGCGAGAACCGAGAACTTCATCACCCGTTTCGCGCGCTATTATACGCCGTTCGTGGTGATCGGGGCGCTGCTGCTGGCCGTGATCCCGCCGCTGGTGACGGGCGGCAACTGGAGCGAATGGATCAACCGCGCGCTGATTTTCCTGGTCATCAGCTGCCCGTGCGCGCTGGTGATCTCCATCCCGCTCAGCTTCTTCGGCGGCATTGGCGGCGCATCCAAAAAGGGCGTGCTGGTCAAGGGCGGCAACTATCTGGAGGCGCTGGCCGAGGCGCAGATCGTGGTGTTTGATAAGACCGGCACGTTGACCGAGGGCAGCTTCTCGGTGGTGGCGGTGCATCCGGAGCAAGTGGATGAAAAGCAACTGCTTGAATATGCCGCGCTGGCCGAAAGCTTCTCGAATCACCCCATCTCGCTATCGCTCAAGAAGGCCTACGGCCAGCCGATTGACAACGCGCGCATCACGGACGCATCCGAACTGAGCGGCCGGGGCGTGCAGGCGCTGGTGGATGGCAAGAAGGTGCTAGAGGGCAACGGCAAGCTGATGGACGAAAACGGCATCAAATGGCATGAATGCGACCAGGTGGGCACGATCTCTCATGTAGCCGTGGACGGCGAATACATGGGGCACATCGTGATCGCCGACACCGTGAAGCCGAACGCCGCCCAAACCATCCGGCAGCTCAAGCAGATGGGCATTGAGCGCACCGTGATGCTGACGGGTGACTCGACCGAGGTGGGTCAGGCAGTCGCCAAGCAACTCGGGCTGGACGAGGCCTATTGCCAGCTGATGCCGCAGGACAAGGTGGAACACGTGGAGAAGCTATTGGGTGAGCGCACCGGCAAGGGCAAGCTGGCCTTCGTGGGCGACGGCATCAACGACGCACCGGTGCTGGCGCGCGCCGATATCGGCATCGCGATGGGCGCACTGGGCTCGGATGCAGCCATCGAGGCGGCCGACATCGTGCTGATGGACGACAAGCTTTCAGGCATCGCCACCGCGATCCAAATCGCGAAGAAGACGCTGCGCATCGCCAAGCAGAACATCGTGTTTGCGCTGGGCATCAAGGCCATCTTCCTGATCATGGGCGCGTTCGGCATCGCCACGATGTGGGAGGCCGTGTTCGCGGATGTGGGTGTGAGCGTGATCGCGATATTGAACGCCATGCGCTCCATGAAGCATTCGCAGAAATCGTCTGTGCTGCCATAACCCCTGATAGCAGCAGCGCGCGCAAGCGCCGACTCAAAACCAATGCGGTTTGAGTCGGCGCTTGTTTTGGTATGCCTATTCAGGCATCGGCTGCGCGCAATATCGGCATCCTTTCGGGATGTGAATCAGCGCATTTTCAGCCAGATGTCCGAATTTGAAACAACCAGCTGATGGTCGATCAGGTTATTGCCCGCTTTGAGCCGGGCGCGCACTTCGTTCGGATTGCTGATGGTGAAATATCCGGTCATTTTTATATCCTTGGCCAGATGCTGGCTCGCATCCAGCACCAGCGTGCCTGAGCCCTTCATGCTCAGCCAGACCACGTGATCCCCATCCGTGTTAAACAGAACGTTATCGGGCGAGAAAGCCAATGTGGTTTTGCCGCTCAGCTGCACGGTCAGCGTGCCACCCTGCTGCTGTGTGCTCGCGATGTGTCCCTGCAAATCGATCTTCGCCTTGTTCAGCATCAGCTTGCTGATGGGACGCAGTCTCTCCGCGCTCAGCGTTCCGCTCACCAGCATCTCGTCCGCCAGGAACGCCATGTTTTTGCCCGTAACATTGCTCATCGTCAGCCGCTTTGCGTTGATAGAGAGACCGCCAATCAGCGTCAGATTCTTCAGCGTCAGCAGCGCATCCGGGCTATCGATAGCCCTTGTGAGCGTCAGCTTATGCTTGTCCCGTCCGTCGATTGTGGTGCCCGAGGGGAGCCTATCCGATCCCGTCTCCACATCTCTGTTCAGGCGGATCGTGTATCCCGTCTGTGCGCCAATGGCGCTGAGCGCATCATCAAAGCTGTCATAGCCTTTGGATTTCTTGCCCTTGATCAGCGTCACAGCGCTCGATTTGTAGCCCAGCTTGTAATCGCTCCTGCCTGCCTCATTCGTGCGCGATATTTTGTAGACGCCAAATCCGCTGCCCAGCTTGATTCGCCCCAGTGAGCCACCCGCATGATGCTGCGCGATCTGATGCCCTTGCGCCGGCATGTATTCCCCGCCGGCCTTCAGCGTCAGCGTGCCCGATCCAGACGTCATGGACTTGCCGGTGTTCACCTGAACCGGATTGGCCCCATCCCGATCGATCATCATCGTGCTTGCGCCTTTGAGCTGAATGGGCAATTCGCTGCGGATCATATCGGTATCGCCAAGAATCAGCCGCGCCTTATTCAGCGTCAGACTCTTGACGCCAATTTTTGCGCACTTCAGATTTCCGCTCACCGTGAGCGCCCCGCGCAACTGGCTCCCCGCGACCGCGCTATCCAGCTGCACATTCTTCAGCGACAGCTTCAGATCGCTCTCTGCGATTTCGATGCCGCAATTTATGCTCAGCCCGGTTATGGCTGTGTTGGCGCATAGTTTCAGCTCAAATGCCTCCACGA
>JAJDGF010000092.1 GCA_030265545.1 Eubacteriales bacterium OttesenSCG-928-N13 | reverse complement strand
ATCTCTCTGTGCTTCTCCTGGCAGGGAATGATGCTGCTTTGCGATAGCCCCGCATGAAGAAGATGGCGCTTGCTGCAAGGTCATCGTACACACTGATGATGGTGGGGGCGGCTAGTGCAATCTTCAGACAAAATCCAGATTGGATTCAGCCGCAATACAGCTTGCACCGCTATACTTATGCCATCCCAAGCGAGAGCCTGGGCGAGAAGAAAGGATGGTATGAGCGAATGAAAAGACTGATTGGGGCAATCCTGGCACTGGCACTCACCCTCGGAATCGGCATGACCGCCCTGGCGGCGACGACATCGATTATGCTGGACGGCAAGAACTACACATTCATGAGCGAGTATGGCACCTATGAGGAGGACGGCAAGACGTTCGTACTGGAAGGTAGCATGGTGCGCGTCAAGGAGCAGGGCAAGGCGGACCGCGTGTTCTATCTGACGGGCAGTGCGGATGCATCCATGGCTGAGGATGCTGGCAACTGGACCAATAACACCGCCTCGACCAGCGAAAGCAGCGTCGAAACGAATGTCGTATCCGACACGTCATCGAGCTCGGTTGCGCATTCCAGCGACATCAGCATTGAGAAAACAGAGGGCGATCCGGCTCTGGAGTATCGCAAATATGAGCTGTTCGGCCTGATCTATGACAAGGCCACCGACATCCTTAGCTATCAGGGGCAGCGCGTGCGCATCTTCACAGATACTCATATGGTCGATTTCAATGCACAATACACAATCGAGCACTGCGACCTTTTGGGCATGATTGATGTTGTGGTGCGACGCGACCCATCGATCGTCACCTACAATGCGGACGGTTCACTCAATGTCGATGCGCAGATCATGGGACTGTCTGTGCTCAGCGCGGAGGACTTTGCCTCCCGCGATCTCACCCCCTGGACAAAACCGCAGCAGAACATGACGCATGCCGATTCATCCGGTCAGGCGCTGTCCCCCGCCGAGAAGGCAGCATTCTATGCGGAATATCGCTCGCTCGGCATCACCTATGACCAGACCACCGATCGCGTGCTCTATCAGAACCAGACCGTGCGCAGCTTCCTGGATGTGAAGCAGTCCAATGGCGAGAGCTTCACGAGCGGTCAGTTTCATGGCGCCATGACCCTGATGAACCAGGACTATGGCACGATTGATATCTCCATCCTGCGCGATTATTCGTGGCCGGATGCCGAGGGCAATGGCATGATCAGCGGCGTTCAGGTGACCAACGTCAAGTAATACCATGCACAGAATCACCCGTGGTCAATGTCGCTGCGGGTGATTTTGTGGTATAATGATCGGCGAATGGGGGTGGCAACGTGCGCAAGATCATGGTGGTGGAGGACGATCCGGATATTCTCGAAATGCTTACGACCTGGCTGGGTGATGCGGGATATGAGACGGTCGCATGCGAGGACGGCATGCAGGCCATCGAATGCTTTGAGGGCGGTGGATTCGATCTGGTGCTGCTTGATTTGATGTTGCCCAAGATCGATGGATTCGGTGTGTGCGAATGGATCCGCAAGCGTTCGAATCTGCCGATCATCATGCTGACCGCGCTGGATGGCGAGGCCGAGCAACTGCGCGGGTATGAGCTGAAGATCGATGATTATGTGACCAAGCCGTTTTCTGTGCCGGTGCTGCTACAAAAGATTCGTGCAATCCTCCGACGCTATGAGAGCAACCCATCGCAGGCGAACGTGCTGAACTATCGCGATTTGGCGCTCGATCTGGATGCCTATACGGCGCGGGTGAATGGGCGAGATATCGAGCTGACCCCGCGCGAGTTTGAATGCATGCGCGAGCTGGTTCAAAACCAGGGGCGCGTCATGACATACCAGATGCTGATCAATCGCATCTGGAATTATGATTATTTCGGCGATGATCGCGTCATCTATAGCCACATCAAGAACCTGCGGCGCAAGCTGGGCACCGATTACATCCAAACGGTCAGAGGGGTGGGCTATCGCGTTGAGAAGATTTAGCAGAAGCCTGACAGCACGCATATTTCTGATCACGAGCGCGCTGCTCATTGTTGCGTGCGCCATCACGTATATCACGATCGCGTTTTTGACGCCGATCACCTATACCTCTATGCTGGCCGAGGAGCGGAGCGCGCAGGGGAGCGCGCTCATCGCGCAGCTCGAGCAGGTGATGCCGGATGCGTGCGAACCGCTGCTGGATGGGTTTGTGCGCCAGACGGCTGCCGATGTTCGCCTGATCGATGAAAACGGCCATGTGCTCTATGATAGCATGTCATCGGTGGCGGACACGAGCGATGTTCAGGAAAATGTCTCGCAGGAAACAATGATTACCGATACCGATGGCGCTACGGAGACCATGATGGAGCCGGATGGCGCATCTGCAGCTTCATTCAACGATGCTGTGGCATTGCCGGATGGCGCGTCTGCAGCTTCATTCAACGATGCTGCCACATTGCCGGATGGTGCGTCTGTTGTTTCATCGGACGATGCTGCCTCATTGCCGGATGGTACATCTGTTGTTTCATCGGACGATGCTGCCGCATTGCAGGGGGCAACATCCGATGTCCCATCAAGCGAAGATGCGTCTGAGCAGAATGCTGGATATGATGCCCAATTGAGCGATGATGCCACATCGCAGAACGCCTCGACCAGCGTCCAGGTGGTGGAGGATGGCGCGCTCGACTTTTCCTTCGCAGATGGAACCAATGCATGGCTCACACTGTACGGCGGCACGCGCGCGGTCAACCAAGCGACCGAGGCGATGGGTCGTGTGCTGCCCTATTTGATCATTTTGATTTTGCTCATTTCGCTGGCTGGGTCATACTTCTATGCTTGGTATATCACGCGCCCGATCGTGTCCATCAGCAGGATTGCGCGGCGCATGGCATCGATGGATTTTGATGCGAGCTGGACAGGGAAAAGACAGGATGAGATTGGGAATCTGGGCGAGAGTCTGAACCTGCTGTCGGGCAACCTGTCGAGCGCACTCAGCGATCTTGAGCAGGCAAACGCCCAGCTCAAAAGCGACATCGAGCGCGAGCGCGAAATCGAGAACCAACGCATGGCATTCTTCTCGGCCGCTTCGCATGAACTCAAGACGCCGATCACCATCCTCAAGGGGCAGCTCAGAGGCATGCTCGCGCGCGTCGGGGTGTATGAGGATCGCGAGACGTATCTGGCGCGTGCGCTCACCGTGACCGGGCGCATGGAATCGCTGGTCAAGGAGATCCTGACAATCAACCGCATTGGATCGGGCGGGTTCATGCTCAAATCAAATGCGATGGATCTGTCTCGGTTGATGACCGATCAGCTCGAGCTGGATCAGGAATTGATCGAGCAAAGGCAGCTGCATGTTGAGGCAGAAATCGAGCCAAATGTGATCGTGTCCGGCGATGAGGCGCTGATTTCAAAGGTGCTGGACAACGTGCTCACCAACGCCATCTTGTATTCGCCAGCCGGCGCGAAGGTGCGCGTGCATGTCGCGGACGGCGGGTTTTCGGTGACCAATTCGGGCGCGACCATCCCGGAGGAATCGATCGATCAACTGTTTACGCCGTTCTATCGCGTCGAGCAATCGCGCAACAGAAAATCGGGCGGCAGCGGCTTGGGTCTGTATCTGGTTCGCACGATCCTGGCGCTGCATGGCGCGCGTTTCTCGATCCAAAACATGCCCGAAGGCGTGCGATTTGAGGCGCAGTTTGATCAGGATGCACAAAAGGAATCCCCAAATACATCATTTCAATGACATACAAAACGGGCGCGACTTCGTGCATGAAGCATGAAGGCGCGCCCGTTGATATGTGTGATTTTTAGCGATAATCGCCCATGAAGAAGATGGCGATCAACCCAGGTCCGGTATGTGCGCCGATGGTGGGGCCGACCTGCTCGATCACGGATGCCGTGATGCCAAACCGCTCGCGCACCTGATCCACCATAAATTGCGCATCCTCCAGGCAATCGCCGTGGGTGATATAAAAGGTGTCATTCTGGCTGTTGCCGATGTGCTTCGCCATATCATCCAGCAGTGTGAACAGTGATTTTTTGCGACCGCGCACCTTGCCGTAGGGCACGAGCCGCCCTTCGTCATTCACATGGATCATGGGCTTGATGCCCAGTACGCCCGACACGAACGCCGCCGTGCGGGACACGCGCCCACCGCGATACAGATAGATGATGTCCTCCACCGTGAGCAGATGGCACACATGGCGCTTGTTGCGCTCCAGCCAGCTGATCAACTCGTCCATCGATGCGCCCTTCTTCTGCTGCTGCAATGCCTTGTCCAGCAGCAAGCCCTGCCCCAGCGAGCCACACAGTGAATCGATCACCACCACGCGCCGACCGGGATATTTGGCTTCTGTCATCTCCGCCCCACTGACGGCGCTGCCATAGCAGCCGCTCATCCCGGTGGAAAACGAGATGTGCACGATATCACAATCGTGCTCCTCAATCACGCGATCAAACATCTGCGATGCATCGTCCGGATTGAACTGGGAGGATGTGGGCACCGCACCATGGCGCATGCGATCGAAAAACTCCTTGGGCGTGAGCGAATTTGTGTTGTTGAATACTTCGTCCCCGATGGTATAACTGAGCGAAACAATCTCCACCTCATGCTCCTTCAGGAACGCGGGGGATAGGTCTGACATGTTGTCTGTCGTTATCCGATACTGTGTGTTTTTGATATTCATCGCATACCTTACCATTTCTATGTATTCATTCTGCCCAAATTATGGCATATTGAGTTCTGCGGTGCAGACCAATATCAGTATAAAGGAACACAACAAACCTGTCAAGATTTTTGCTGGAATAAGACAAAATTATGAACAGTTTATATCACGAAATCACCAATAACTTGCATTCGAGGCATAATCAATATGGCTTTCGTTATAATCGATAGTCGCAGCCAGAGGCGATGCTCAGTGCATCGAAATAATGGTTCTCTAGCGGGATCCATTCATGTATGAAGCGCTGATGCAGATAGGGACCGCTGCGTTTGAGGATGCGCTCTGACTGCACATCAAAGGGGAGCGACAGAAACACCTTGACATCATACGCCGCGCTGAGCGATGGATGCAGGCTATATACGCCCTCCACGATGCGCACGGGGCTGGGCGGGACATCCACCCAATCGGACAACTTGCCCGTTTGACAATCATAGGGCCGATAGCGGAATGCCTCGCCCGATTGCAGCGGGATCAGCACCTCACGCAGGAACCGCTCGTGATCCACATTGCCGCCCGGCTGCGCCAGCCGCTCGGGGGTCTTGCGCTCGGGCGACAGGAAGAAATCGTCCATGTGCAGCAGGCTTGCGCCGTACACATCCTGAAGGAGCGCGCCCAGCGTGCTCTTGCCTGCGCCGCTGTTTCCGTCGATCGCGATGAGCACCTGCGGCTGGGTCCTGCGCAATGAATCGATGCGCGCCAGCAGCGGCCAGAGCGCTTCAAACCGTGCCAGCACCACGCGATAGGCAGGATGGTAGGCGCTGCGATAGGCTTCGCTGTGGCTGACCATGGGGTGCCCCTGCGCGCGATATTCGTTGAGGTATCTCGCCAGCGCATCGGGGGAGAATGGTGCATCAGATATGGCGCTGAGCTGCGATAGCCGTTGCTCCAGGCCGTCTATGCTGCCCTGCACCGCAGCGGATGAATGGGCAAAGGCTGCATTGATTGTGGAGAGGGACACCTGCCCATCGCCCGATGGAGACAGCGAAAGCCCGCCCAGATGCAGCCGCACCAGATCGCTTCCGATCGGCTCAAACCGCATGGGCGGGACATTGTGCGGATCGAGCGACGCGCACTCCGCCTCAAGCCGCGCAAGACTCTGCGCGCGGTTTGAGATCAGGTGCCCGCCGCCCATCTCCATTTGATAGCATAGCTTGACCAGATCCTGCGGCTCGCTCAATGGATAGCGCGCCATGTGCTGCTTCAGCAGCACGGTTTCATCATGCATGAACTGTCTCCTGTATCAGTTTGGCGCGCTTCAGCGCGAGTACGATCGGGGGAATGATCACGATATGGATCAATATGGCCGGCCAGGCCTTGATGAATGCGCCCGACAGGAACGCCTGGAAGGTAAACCCATTCCCGTTCATTGTGATCAGCCACATCACGATGCCCCACACGATGCGACCGCCCAGCATCGCCAGGATCAGGCTGACATACAGATTCAGGATGGATTTCGGCAGCAGCCGATAGAATAGCCCTGCCAGCAGCCCATACGCGGCCAGCTCAAAGGCCATCGCGGTGGCGGTCGGGAACATCGGCGGCATGCTAAACATCAGGCTTCTGAGCAGCGGTGCAATCAACCCCACGATGGCCGCGATCGGCCCGCCGCACAGGAAACCGCACAGCAGCACAGGGATGTGCATCGGGGAGATCATGCTGCCGATCTCGGGGATCTGGCCTGTGAGAAACGGAAGGAACAGCGCCAGTGCCAGGCACATTGCACCGAGCACCAGCTGACGAACACTGATTTTCATGATGATAATATCTCCATTCACAAAAAAAGTCCACGAAAGCCACCTCCTTTCAAGGAAGCGCCGCCTTCATGGCTGTATAATATCCACCTGATAAGACCCTGCGTCGGCTTCATGCCAACAATCATTTGCTATCATATCAAGGAACGCCCGCGTTGTCAAGACCAAAGCGATTGACAAGCGCCTTTTGTGCGTGCTATGATTCGATGAGTCTATATGATATGCATTGGGAGGCAAAGCTGTTGACGGATATGAAACGGGCGCTTGTTGTGATGGATCTGAGCTCGGTGGGTCGCTGCGCGTTGTCCGTGGCGGTGCCGGTGCTGTCCTGCATGGGCGTGCAGGCATGCGCGCTGCCGACAATGCTGCTCAGCGCGCATACGGGCGGATTCGGGCAGGTGGCCAAGCTGGATACCAGCGCATTCATGCGGGATGCGATGGCGCATTGGAAGGCGCAGCAGCTGACGTTTGATGCGATCTATATCGGGTATCTGGGCAATGCCGGCCAGATCGAGCTATGCGCGCAGCTGATGGATCAAAGCCCGGACGCGTTCGTGCTGCTGGATCCGGTCATGGCCGATCATGGCAAGCTGTATGCGGGGATCGAGCAGAGTCGTCCGCAGGCGCTCAGGCAACTGATCCAAAGGGCGGATTTGATCGTGCCCAACCAGACCGAGGCGCAGCTGCTGGCAGATGGGGAATCGCCCGAGGCGCTGCTTGCCCTGGGCACTAAGGCCGCGCTGGTGACCGGTGCGGGGGATCGCAATTTGTATCTGGATCAGGCAGGTGCATCGTTTGAGGTGCCGTTTGAGCGCGTGCCGCAGGGCTATCCGGGCACGGGGGATCTGTTCGCATCGGTGCTGCTGGGTGCTTTAATGTGCGGGCAGCCGATCAAAGAGGCGACCACACTCGCTACCGATTTCGTGCAGCGCGCCACGCAGTTCAGCTATGACGGTGCATTGCCCGTGCGCGAAGGGGTGCGATTTGAGCCGCTGCTGCACCTGCTGCATTGACAGAACACATTTCATCGATAAAGCCCGCAAAACCTGGCTTCATGCTAGATTTTGCGGGCTTTGATGTATCAAGGAGGATTACATATCGTGCTTCTGCTGCCTCTCCGCCCTGCGCTTGGCGCGGCGGCGCTTTTTGTCGTATTTGCGGTAGGCGGTGTAGCCATATGCGCCACCACCCAGCACCACCGGCACGCCGACCAGCAGCGATATCAGCGGCACATTGGGGCCATCGCCGGGCGCTGCCTGCTCAATGGGCGGCGCGGGCGTGGGCTCATTTGCAACGCCATCCAGGGTGTTGCTCATCTGGTTCAGCTCGTCCTCTGTGAGCGGTTCGAGCCCGGTCTCGTCGATGTTCAGATCCTCCAAATCATCCGCGAACGGATCATCCAAGTTATCCGGCAAATCATCCAGATCGTCCGTGTTGTTGCCGGCCAAGCTCAGCGTCGGATCCCAATCGGCGGCCGATTCGGTGATGTTTTCAAACATGTCGTTCTTCATCACGTCGTCGCCCACAGTGGTGAAGGCCAGCCCGAACTTGCTGTTGTCGTATTGGCCGCCCTCTTCATACTTGGTCTTCTTCAGCAGCGTGGCATGCGCGCCATAGCCCTCGCGCGCCACGGAGGAGGGGCTCACGCCACCCAGCGTGTCGAGCGCCGTGGTGTAGTCCATGCTGATCTGGTTCTCGTTGTACAGATGCAGATACAGCTTCTTGGTCTGCCATGTGCCCGATTTGGTGGCGGAATCCGCGAACTTGGTGTCATCCGCGGCCTGCACCACCGATTCCTGCATCATCTGGGCCAGCAGCATGTTGGTGCCCAGCTTGTTTTCGCCCTTTATATCGGTGGTCACGATGACCTCCGGCTTGAACTGGCGGATCAGCTCCACCAGCTTCTTGCGGGTGGTGTCCGTCTTCCAGAGCCTGGAAGCCTGGGTGATGTTCTTGGCATTGCCGTCCTTGAATCCAACGAACGTGGGATAGTTGCGCAGACCCACCGTCCACAGCCCGGTCAGCGCCTCCTTATAGC
>JAJDGF010000091.1 GCA_030265545.1 Eubacteriales bacterium OttesenSCG-928-N13 | reverse complement strand
GTCTGACATCCATCAGACCGACTTTGTTGTATTGAGAGATTATACTTCTTTGACGCACCCTTCTCGGTGCGCTTTATAGGCTGCTTCCATGATCTCGGACAGCAGCACCGCCTGATCGATATCGAACTCGGGCAGCGCTTCTCCGGTCTGCGCGGCTCGTCCCCATTGCTCCACCGGTGCGGGCAGCTCGTCTGGCAGATCCTTGGCTTCGACCCATTCGCCGTTCGTCTCATCGCAGCAATAGAACACGCCGTTGTGTACCATCAACGCACCCTTCGTGCCGCTGATTTCCAGCGTATAGGGGTTGTTTGTGGACACAAATCCGGTCTCGCTAACGCCGATTGCGCCGTCGTCGAAGGTCAGCACGCACACGGCGTTGTCTTCCACGTCGTGATCGGTCACGTTGGTGAACACCGATGTGACGCACTTTGGGCGACCTAGCAGCCAGGCCAATGTGTACATCGGATGCGCGCCCAGATCGATCATCGCGCCGCCGCCGCACTGCTTGGGATCATAGAAATGGGGGGGCAGCCAGCCTGCGATCGAGCCGTTGTGCACGTTGCGCACGCGCGCATAGGTGACCTGGCCCAGCTTGCCATCGTCCAGTAGCTTCTTGGCGAACTGCAGCGGGGCAAAGCACTTGTGCGGGAACGAGATCGCGAAGCGCGTGTTGTTGCGCTCGATCGCCTGCTTCACTTCGAGCGCATCCGCCTTGGTCAGCGTGAGCACCTTCTCGGTGAAAATGGCCTTGCCTGCGTCGGCAGCGCGGATCAGGATGTCCTTGTGATCGGATGTAGGGGCGTTGATGGCCACCGCATCAATCTGAGGATCGTTCAACACATCGTCCAGACTGGGAACATACTGGCATCCCAGCGCCTCTGCCCATTTGCGGCCATCTGCCTCGTCCTCGTTCCATACGGCGGTCACCTTGCAGCCGGGCACGGCCTGAAGGGATTGGGCATAGCCCTCGGCATGCACGTGCCATTTGCTGATCATTGCAATGTTCATGTTCGTTCTCCTCCCGCTATTTGCTGCGATTGGCCGCGAAAGAATGCATCACGCGGCCGGATACTGTGAGTATATCACAGCCGTGGCGCATGATCAATGCATATTTGGGAACAAAAAGCTTAACTCGATTTTTCATTGACATACAGGGCGCAAGGCGATATAATATACAAGCGTCGCAAAGCGCGAACGCACTTGTGCCTGTAGCTCAGCCGGATAGAGTGTTTGGCTACGAACCAAAAGGTCGGGGGTTCGAATCCCTCCAGGCACGCCAGAAAACAGTGTAATTAGTGTAAGTTACACTGTTTTTTTTGTGCACAATTCATAGAATTTGAACACGTTTTTGCCGTTTGGGGGAAAAATGGGGTACAAATGGGGATAATGCGCCTGCATTATGGATGCCATGTGATGTGTAAACAGCGATAAAAAGACAGTCGATGAATAGCAACGAAAACTGAAAGAATTGGATGGTGGCACAACAAAGCGGCAGCTGAGCTGCCGCTTTTTCTATTTGAGCGCATGAATCCATTGCCTGAAGACAGCGCAGTTGTTGTGAATACCAGTGGAATGGGAGCAAACACGACTTCTATTGGTTTGGCGGATCCGGTGGCGGCGGCAGGTTCTGTAATATGTCGCTTGGTATTGATGAGTTTGTTATGTCAACGGGTGGCGGATCCGGTGGCGGCGGTATTATGGGTAATTGATTGATCTTGGTTTCCTGCCGCGTAAATGAAATGTCAGCATGATCAAACAGTTCTTGCGCGACAAGGGCGGCATCTTCATCGCGCCGCCGAAGCGCATGTGCATATGTTTTTAGTGTCACACTGGCATCGCCATGTCCGAGGCGCGATGCCACAGCCACTGCATCGATGTTGTTTGCCAACAGGATCGTGGCGTGAGTGTGTCTGAGCGCGTGAAAGCTAACGCCGGGGAATCCATTCACTTCAGCGAATTTGCGGAACTGCTTTGAAACAGTGCCGTAAGCGTAGCGCGCTCCGTTCCAATTGTGTACAATCCAGCCTTCACCTTCCCACAGATCGCCGATCAATGCAGCAGTATCTTGCTGGTATTGGCGTGATTCACGCAGTACATCCATCAGCCCGGGCGGCAGCGCGATTAGGCGGTTGCCGGCTTCGGACTTGGGTGTGCCTGCGTAACTGCCCATTTCAGGCGTATACTTTAGCGCGCGTGAAATATCGATGGTGCCTTTATCCCAATCTACGTCGGATAGACGCAGTTCGCTAACCTCACCCAGGCGGAGACCACAGAAGACGGCCAGCAGGACAGCGGCGCGGAATGACATATTGGGTGATTTAGACAGACAGCGGAGCAGCTCAACGGCACGCTCCTCGGTCAAATACTCTGCCTTGGCCTTTGGAGCACGAGGGCGATCTACCTTTATCATTGGGTTGACGGCAATGATATCCCATTGGACTGCTTTATCCAGCATGGCGTCGAGGCAGTCATGGTAGTGGCATACGGTTCGCAGTGATATGGTCTTGCCAGGATCCTTTGACATTTTAGCGATGTCAGATGGACTGCGCTGGTGCTTCAGTTCCTCATCTGCCTTTCTGGTTGATCGGCGCGGACTTGTGCGCAAGGTGTTGATAAACTTCGTAAGCAGTAGCGGTGTCAGCTTTCTCAAGGGGATCTCGCCCAGCTCCGGCAGGATACGCGTGGCCAGGAAGTTTTTGTATGTCTTTTGTACAGCGGGTGACAGTTCGGGTATGACGTACTCCTGGAGCCATAGATCCGAAAAGGTTTTGACGGTATGTGTTCTCCGTATTGGCTTGATGCGTCCTTCGTCAATGGCTGTGATCAGCTTTGCCAGCAGCACCTTCACTTCACGCCGCTGACGTGCCTCGGAGTGTGATGCCGGCATTTTCACCGTATTTCTTATCCATTCATATTTATCTCCGACGAGCACCTGTATGCCATATCGCCAAGTGTTGTTTCCACGTTTTTCGATGGTTCCGGCCATGATTTCACCTTCTTAAAAAGTTTCTGTGGGTGGGGGGGTATTGTTTTTTTTCTGTAATAGTGTAAGGCGGCACTTTCCACACAACAAAAACCACAATATATTGATATAGATTACATTAGTAGCACAATATGTAGTATGTATTAGCCTTACAATTTTTCTGTAAGCGACAATGAAAAACTGTAAGAAATACCCCGAATAAACTGTAAGGTGGGTAAATATCACTCAAAATCCGCAGAATTCTTATCAAAATCATGCCCAAAATACGCGGTTATCAGCTTCGACACTTCCAACCCGGCGAGGGTGGCTTCATTGACCGCATCCAGCAGTGCCGACGTATCATGGGCCACTGCAGCATGCAGTGATGCAATAAGTCCGTCAAGGAACCTACATAGAATGTCGGGCGGCAGATCACCAATCGGCGCACCAGCTCTGTAATATTTGATCAGTGCATTCAAGAGAGCATCGACATCAGATGCCGAAAAGCTCTTGCCGCCGGACGCTTTCGCATACAGTTCAAATTTCTTCGGAAGCGTCCCGGCCGCTGGGCGGCGCTCATGAGAGCGACACAGCAAGTAATCAATCGAAACATTGTAATAGTCAGCAAGCGCAGTGAGCGCGTCAATTGGTACTGGTAGACCATTTTCATAGTTTGATATCGTGCTGCGTGACACATTGAGTAAGTCCGCAACAACGTCTTGATTGACGTCTTTTTCTTTTCGTAACCTGACCAGCCTGTCTTTAGTTAAGTCCATCCATATCACCTCTATATTATCATATCACCATATCAAATATCATGACATTATTTGCAGTATAGTCAGACATACTAAAATAAAGTGTTGACAAAATTGCATAATTGGAATAATATGTCAGTATTACAGACTTATTTAATCATTGAAAACCTACAAAATCAACCCGAACAAGCCTAATAAAGTCATGAAAATGTAGCCATCATTGGCAGAAAGAGAGTGAAGAACAGATGATCAAGAAAGACAACATATTCTACCGAGCACGAATGCAGGCAGCGCAGACAAACCCGCTACACGCAAGCAGGGAGCGCACGGCGTATGAAATCTACGTCAGTCCTGAGGCACTATCAGACTATGAAAGCGGACTTACTGTTCCCGGCTGTGACGTGGTACAGAAGATGGTTGAAGCATACGGCAACCATGACTTGAGAGGCGATCACATCCGCGCACACTGCCCTCTGCTGCCGGACTACGGCGGACAGCAAAGTCACCTATCACAGGCGGCACTCGGTTGGGCGGTGGCATTTCAATCGGCACAGGAGGTTGCACTACAATTTGCCAAGGTTGCACGAGATGGACGGATCACACGGGATGAGATTGACCCGGCATGCGCGATACGTGCCAAGGCACTCGAGGTCAAGACTGTGATGGAAGAGAGCATAACGGCGATCGATAACGCGCTGGCGCAGATGAAGCGGGAGGGTTAGGACATGAAACTTATGACCATTGCGAAAGTGGTGGAACAACTGAAGGCTGAGGATTTGATGTTTGGTGAAGGCAAGCTGCGCCGTGCGATCAAAGCCGGAAAGATTCCATACATGATGATAGGGAGTCGCGCCCTTGTCGATATTGACGATGTGCGGACGCTTATCCGCGATGGCGGCGGCATCGGGATCGAGGAATTGAGCCAAGAAATCGGCTTAAAGTGTTCCGCCATCCGCCGCGGGATCAAAGAGGGCTGGATCCCTTACAAGGTGAATGGAAGGGCGTATGAATTCGACATGGATGAGGTGCTTTTCGCCATTGAGGCAAAAATGAAAAAACAGTAGGAGGGTGGCTACGTGGATTTACGCGAATTTCTTGGACGGCTACACGTTGAGAGCGGTCCAAATGCCAGCGGTGAATACCAATGCCGCTGCCCTGCCCATGATGATCGTACAGCAAGCCTGTGTGTGACAGAAAAGACGAGCACTAAGGATGGAAAGGCGCGAATTTATCTGCACTGTCAGGCAGGGTGCAGCTTCGATGCGGTCATACACGCTTTGGGGGTAGAGCAAAGAGACCTAATTACAGAGCCTGACACCGATCGCCCAAGAGTGAAAAAACCTGCAGCACAAGCAAATACAAAAAAACCGCGCGGCAAGTTTGTGTGCGCATATGGATACACCGACGAGCAAGGAGAACTGCTTTTCGAAGCATGCCGCTACCAGAGGGAAGATGGCAGCAAGTCATTCAGTTTGCGTCAGCCGGATCCGAATGCAGCAACCGGATGGAAGAATACCAAAGCCGGTGTACGGCTGGTGCTCTACCGGCTGCCGGCGGTGCTAGAGGCGATCCGTACAGACAAGACCATATATGTTGTGGAGGGGGAGAAGGACTGCGACAATATGGTAGCACTGGGATATACCGCTACGACGAACCCTATGGGAGCAGGGAAATGGCATAGCGGAGATTATACCCCGTCTCTTACCGGAGCAGATGTGGTGATTGTGCCAGATAATGATAAAGTCGGCCGTGAACATGCGCAGTCTGTGGCGGCAAGTATAGCCAAAGTCGCGAAGCAGGTACGTATAGTTGATCTTACACAGGGCTGCGCGCAGCTGAAAGAGAAGGGAGATTTAACTGATTTCTTTACGCTGTTGGGGAAAAAGCCCGGTATGGCTACGCTTGAAACGTTGGTAAAGGATGCTGCAGTATATACGGCTGATGATAATACCCAACGAGACACAGCAGCTGAGTATTACCAAAAGATCTTTGGATACTGCGTCAGTGACGGACGTATATGCCAGGAGACGCAGGACGGTCTCAGGCCGCTGGCAAACTTCGTGGCATTGCCGCATGCGGTTGTCACCCGCGATGACGGTGTAAACGTAACCAAAGAGATGGTGATCGACGGATGGAGTCAATCGGGCATAGCGTTGCCGCGAGTGCACATCAAGGCGGCACAGTTTCAGGGCATGAGCTGGGTGGGCGAGCACTGGGATTTTGCCGCAAGCATCATGCCGGGGAATACCACCAAGGACAAGATACGCTATGCTATAGCGGAAGTCGGGCGAATGACGGTACAGCGAGTGACAGAGTACAGCCATACGGGCTGGCGAAAGATCAAAGGCAAATGGGCATATTTATATCAAGGCGGCGCTATCGGAGCGAGTGATGTTACAGTAAATCTGGGCAGCGGATTAACCGGATACAGGCTGGACGGCGGCGGCAATGAAGGTTATGAAGATATCAGTTATGATATTGCGTCGCAAACCACACTGACACTAAAATCGATGTTTGAAGAACATATCAGCATTCCACTACTGGGTACAATCTTTCTTGCGCCGCTTCGGGAGTTTCTGGCGTCCACCGGGGTTGCGCCAGCATATGCGCTGTTTCTGCTGGGCGGCACAGGGACACGAAAGTCCACGGCGCTTGCCCTGGCGCTCTCTCACTTCGGGAATTTCACCAGCAAGAGCCTGCCTGCATCGTTCAACGATACGGCAAACTTCATTCGGAAAAAAGCGTTTTTACTCAAGGATGCCCCGATTGTTGTGGATGACTACCATCCAGTGACCAATATGCAGGAACGAAAAAAGATGGAAGCTACGGCGCAGTCGCTGTCCCGCGCATTCGGGGATGGCGCAGAGCGCGGCCGCATGAAAAGTGATTTGACGCTGCAAGAGGCGATGCCGCCACGAGGGGTAGCTATCATCAGCGGTGAAGACACGCCCGGGGTCGGGGAGAGCGGGATGGCGCGGTTTTATGTCGTGAATGTCAGAAAGGAAGACGTGCCAGTGAACGATGATTTAACTGCCATGCAGGAGCTGGCACGGCAGGGTTACCTTCAACGCAGTATGCGTGGATATATCACCTGGCTGGTAAAACAAGCAGACGAGCTATCCGAAATGTTGCACATGGAGTTTATCCGGCTGCGCACCATCGCGCTGGATAAAACACAAGGTCAGCACGGGCGCACACCAGAATCGATCGCACATATGATATTGGGATACGAGTTCATGTTGCGTTATATGCGCGACGTGGGTGTTTTGTCGGATGATGAGTGTTTGCACGAGCTGGAACAGGCCTGGACCGTGCTGACACGCAACAGCCGACAGCAGGCGAAAGAGCTGCGCGAAGAGCGGCCGAGCAAGATATTCTTGTCGAGCATAGCAGAACTGCTGATCAGCAAGATGGTGGGCGTGCGTGATTTAACGCAAATCGAAGGGGAGCAGGGCAGCACGGGTCGGGACATGATCGGATACATGGACGATAACTATTATTATTTGATGCCTGAAGTGGCATATCGCGCCGTAGCGAAACTACATAATGATCAAGGTCAGGCATTCCCGCTCACACGAAAGATGCTGTACAAGCAAATGAAAGAAGACGGCATGCTAACCATTGATACCAACGCAGAGACATCCACGCGCGTCAAGTGGGTGGATGGGCAGTCACAGCGGTTGCTTTGGGTGCCTCGAGCGCTGATTAACAAGCACCTCAAATACCCCGACAAAGCGCCCTTACTGCCTGCGCCTGAGTTGCTACCTGTATGTGTGTGGCGAGATGTCGTGACGGAGACGAAGCCACCGATCGGGATTGGCGGCGCGCAGCTCTGTGAGGTCGCGGAGCTGCTGCCAAAACCGCCGTATCAGGTGATGTGCATCGGAACAGATGGCGAGGAGCACTCGCTGGAATTCGCGGCGGTGTTCGCGATCAGGATTCCCATCGAGCGCGCACAGGATGATTTCTACAGCGTCGGCTGCATTGACAGTCGCTCGGCTGCCGCGCTTGCACTGCTACGCACAGCCGAGAACCCGGAGCTGGAGCTTTACCGCAACTCGAATGAAATTGACCGAAGTCCCGGCATAAACGCACCTGAGGAAGCCGAGCTTCTGCCTGTGGATATGGAACATGTTTTTTTGTACCGCATCAATTTATGCCTTGAGGCGGAGAAGCCCGAGATCGAAAGAGCGGACAGTGCCGCTGAAAACAGCGCCCTCGCAACCGCGCAGCCGGGGATGTTGGAGTCAGTTACGACGGCAGAAACACGAAGATTCATGCGGTGGTTGATGCCGTGGGAAACCCGATCCATGTCCAGCGCTCGCAAGGGAATGTCAATGACTTCTCCGTAGCTACAGACGTTCTTTCGCACGTTCCCTTGATGGATGGTCTTGTTGTGGCAGACAAGGAATATGGCACCAAAACCATCCGAGACTATATTAACGATACTGCATTCCCCCTAAGGTGAATATGAACCAACCGTGGCCATGCGATTGGGGGCAATACAAGGAAAGGCACTTGTTTGAATGCTTTTTCCAAAGGCTCAAGCACTTTCGCAGGATTGCCACACGCTATGACAAGCTCGCCAGAAGATTCCTCGCCTTTGTCCATTTGGCCTGCGTTTTTCTCTGGCTTGCATGATTATTCCTCGATTATGAGTTTTGAAACACGCCCTAGACATCCTCCGTCATCGCGACCGCGAGGCGGTGTGTTTATCAGCCAATGATGGATGAAGTCGTCGTTGAAGATGGAAAATGCACCAAAGTTCCACTTCGCACCAAGGCGTGCCAAAATGCACCAGTGAACATTCCTTTTGCACCAACGGAACTCCTTTTGCACCACTACCTATCAATTTGCACCAAAGCCTATAGCTTCGTCGATTGTATCAAAATAAGCCGCTTTAGCCATTCATT
>JAJDGF010000090.1 GCA_030265545.1 Eubacteriales bacterium OttesenSCG-928-N13 | reverse complement strand
CGTTGCCTCATACGGCCTGTTCTCTCTGAGGATTGTAAATATGATGTTACACATTTTTCGGGCAACTGCGCCAACAGCAGTCTAATGATGTTTGCCTCTGGCTTTGAGCGATTGGTAATATTCTGATAAAATCGGATCGCAAAAAGCCGCCCGGTTGGCGGCAAGCCAAATAGCCCGCCGAAGATAGGGTGAACCGCGTTTGGAAATATGCTGTTTTGTTCCGCTAAACTCACCGGATTGTGTCACCTTCACATCCAATCCGGCAAAGGCCACCAGCTTGTTTGGCGCATCGAAGCGGTGAATGTCGCCAATCTCACTGACAATGATTGCGCCGAACGTGTCGCCGATGCCCGGAATGGTGGTAATTACCTGATTGACCTGCTTCAGCAAATGTGATATTTGTTCGTCCAGTTCCTCTATCTGAGTTTCTGTAAAGTTGAGCTGTTCAATGGGTTGCCGGATCTGAAACGCAAAGGCATTCTTGGCAAAGCCTACACCAAATGTATCGGCGACAGCAGAACGAACTTCCTTGGCTTTTTCTTCACCGAATCGACCACGACTTGCCTTGTTAAGCAGAGTAGTTAGTTTCCTTGTAGAGATGGCAAACAAATCGTCAGGTGTCGGACATTGCAATAACAGTTCTTTTGATGTGACACCAAACGTATCGGAAAACAGACTTTCATACTCGTTAGATATGCAGCACATAGCTAGCAACGCAAGCATTTTGCTATCCAGCTCATTCGCATCTAACCGTAAGGACAGAGGCGCAATTCTTTCGTTCGAGGCCTAACCCCAAGGAGGACTACTGCGCCCTCTGTCTGCTACGCTCATTATCCCATATCCAACATAGGATAACAAGTTTTTCTGCGGTGCCATTGTTAAAAACACCGTAACTTTATTATACGAGGAGAATGAGATGTGGGTCATTATTTCGCGCACGAATGAGATATGAAAATTGATGATACGATGTATCGCTTGAATAAGAACAGTTTGTGTAGTATCATAATATCGAAATATGATAGAGGGACAGATGGCACTTCGGATCACCATCTAATTTGGAGGAAACGATGAGAACCAATCTACTCACGCCAAAGCTTCAAACATACAAGGCAAATCTGCACTGTCATACCAAGGCGAAGGATGCGGGCAGCGGATATACCACCCCGCTGCAAATCAAAGAGCTATATAAGTCTCACGGATATAACATCGTTGCATTTACGGATCACAACCAACTCTCGTATAAAGATGATCTCAATGATGATGGATTTTTGGCATTTCCGGGCTTTGAAGTCACATGGAGTGATCCAGTATCACTCAAAATATTCCACTTCAATTGCTTTCCAACGCATCGTGATGTGAAGGAGGCGTATTTTCCATTAGATATCGAAATGAATCATGAAAACGTGAATCAACTGATTCAGTTTTATGTGGATCATGATTATCTGGTCATGTTCAATCATCCGGCGGCTTCCTTTCATGGCGCATCCAGCTTTGAAACACAAGAATTCTTGGGGATGAAAGGGATCTTCTCCGTCGAAATCTACAATCATATTGTGGAAAAGATAAACCGTACCGGATGCTCTGATGTGTATTATGATGCGATGTTGCGAAATGGACATCACGTATGGGCCGTCGCATCGGATGACAATCACAGCGGCTTTGAGGCCTTGGACTACCCGCCAGAATCACCCTATAGCAAATATATGGGCGGTTTTGTCATGATACGCGCGAAGGAGCTAACCCATTCGGATATCGTGAATGCGCTTGAGCGCGGAGATTTTTACTCCTGTGTGGGCAAAAATGGACAGGCGCCACAGATATACGATATGTATGTTGAGAACAATGTCTTCTATGCGGATTTTTCCCCCGTGCAATCGGCATATCTGAAGAACTCCGTCTGGAACTGCCCACACATACTCTCCCACGAAGACGATATTACGCATGTGGAATTTGAGATCGATACATCTTGGTCCTATGTTCGTCTTGAGATCATTGATTCTCTTGGGCATCGAGCACTGGGCAACCCATATTTTATCAAAAAATGATTGTGATGCAGGGGGGCTCTCCCGATTCATTCCATGATAGTGCCCTGATACAGCATGGCTTGTTTCATTCAGTTGCGTCCGTCATGTTCTCAATTAACCTTTGCTCCATTGATTTTTGCGCCCGGTTGCGCTATACTGTCTGAGCATCGTGCGTCCGTAGCTCAGAGGATAGAGTGTTCGACTCCGACTCGAAAGATCGCAGGTTCGAATCCTGTCGGGCGCACCACCATTCATGGGTCACCATGATACAAAAAGAACACCATCGAAAAGTGGTGTTCTTTTTTTGGTGTCAGATGTGAGGGGCTTTCACGGATTCACATGGCCATTCTGCAAGGCGTCGGCCAATTCACGTCCCACTTGTTTGACCTCCTTGCTCCGTTCTTCCGCTGGCAGTACGCTCTCGCATACGCTTCACATGCCTGATCAACCGTTTGCCGTTTTTCCACGAGATGGTCGGATTGGCGATCAAATTCATTTTTGCAGAGCACCAAGCGCTTGAGCCGTACCCTCTGCCTCAAACATCGTATAGAACAAGCCAAAATATGCGCCTTTTTGCTCGTCGGTCCAATTGATGTATGAGAATCTGTGTATCCTTGTACTGATCGACTGCTGATCTGTGCCGAGCACCATGTATAGAGCTTCCACATAAAATATGAAAAGGGATATTTATAGCCTGAGCGACATGGAGGCTTATGAAATTATGAGAAACAATTATTTCTGTCAGATATGCAACAGTTCCCTTTGCAGATGCCCTGTTCATCCTTCTGCCTGTTTCCCTGGCCCTGCGGGTCCACCGGGCGCAACAAGCCCAGAAGGTCCAGCCGGTGCACCCGGCGCAACAGGTGCCCCTGGTGCCACCGGACCGCAGGGGCCGCAAGGTACTCCTGGTGGGCCGACAGGGCCAATGGGTCCAACGGGTCCTATGGGTGTGCAGGGTGGCATCGGACACACAGGTCCGCAGGGAATCCAAGGTGAGCAGGGTTCACGAGGCTTGCAGGGAATCGCAGGTATACAGGGTGCCACGGGTGCTCAGGGGCTTCAAGGCATCCCGGGGCCTACCGGCCCAACCGGGCCGCAAGGTGTTGAAGGAGAGCAAGGCCCGATGGGTGTAATGGGGTCAACAGGTTCGCAAGGCCCGCAAGGTTTGCAGGGCATTCCGGGTTCCATTGGACCCATTGGCCCCCAAGGCGTCGAAGGCGCTCAAGGCCCGGCCGGTGTCGCCGGAGAAACGGGCGCGACAGGCGAACAGGGACTCCAAGGGTTGCAAGGCGTTCAGGGCATGCAAGGTGCGACCGGTTCACAGGGAGTACAAGGTGAGATCGGCCCCACTGGCCCACAGGGCGCACAAGGCGAAATCGGCCCCACTGGCCCACAGGGATCGGAGGGTGCTGTCGGAGAACAAGGTCCGCAGGGCGCCACCGGAGAGCAAGGTCCGCAGGGGCTACAGGGAATACAGGGTGAAATCGGCCCCACCGGCCCACAGGGCATTGAAGGGGTGCAAGGCATTACCGGTCCGCAAGGAGCTACAGGGGAACAAGGTCCGCAGGGGATACAGGGAATACAGGGTGAAATCGGTCCAGCAGGGCCACAGGGCATTGAAGGGCTGCAAGGCATTGCTGGTCCGCAAGGAGCTACAGGGGAACAGGGTCCGCAGGGGATACAGGGAGAACAAGGTGAAATCGGCCCCACCGGCCCACAGGGATCGGAGGGCGCTGTTGGAGAACAAGGTCCGCAGGGCTTGCAGGGCATTCAAGGTGTGACCGGCGCGACCGGACAGCAGGGTGTCACGGGTCCAACAGGCTCGGCGGGAGTGGCCTATGAAAAATACAACTACAATCTTTCTGCCACCGGAAGTGTTGCGGATGTCCCGCTGAAGGATGTCATATATCGTCTGCGGTATTCAAACAGCGCCTCCAGCAGTCTCATGTTGGCGCCGGCGAGCGACAGTGTGCCAGTGGTAATTGACGTAAAGCGTGTCGGTATTTATGACAGCTCCGTGGAGGGCGCACAGACCGACACGTATACGCTCAGTGCCGAATACATGATCGACTCGATCGTCTATAACGCCTCACGAGAGATGCATAGGGTTCTGATTCGTCAGCAAACGCCGGGAACCGATCTCTGGTCGCTGTGCGCGGTAAATCTGTTTTCTTCCGGCAATGCCTCCCGCGTGACAATTTGGGTCGATTGGATTGAGGAGGATGTGGATTTCTCCGCACAATAGTGCAATGCGAAGACCCTGCCCCCACGATCGCAAAATGGAAGACAAGGGAGACAACTCGCGAGAGACCTGATAAACTTGCGTAGAAAACGCCACAAGGAAATCAGAATAACAGAGTTGTCTCCGCTGACACCAATGTATCCAAATGACGACAGTCGCTTGAATCAGCGCTTACCTAGCACGTCCATCGTGGAAGGTGAGGCTCAATGTCTCGTCGATTTCATTGATCGCACAATCGACTGTGTTGTAGCGATCCTCATTTCCCATCCAATTGTCACGCAGGTTTCGCACTTTGCGCCACAGGCGGTCGCTTCCTTCATGTTGTCCGCACCCCAGTTGGCAAACTGGACGAGGATGGGCACGATGCTCTGGCCTTTATCGGTCAGGCAATATTCCACGCGGGGCGGCACCTCGTTGTACTGCTCGCGATGCACCATGCCGGCGGCCTCCAGATCTTTGAGCGATTGCGCGAGCATCATGTTGGTCACATCGCCCAGCTTGCGCTTGACAGAATCGTGTATTCTTGATATAATACCCATTGGTTAGTTTAAACTAACTTGCGAAAGATTCTTCATTGGAACAAATGAATTGATCGGAATGCCATCGCCGCTTGGGGTGTGACCTGCATGAAAATCACGAAGGAGGTGTGGAGACTGGCAATGGAGGAGCAGCTCATAATAAAGCATTGTTCACCGACTCTTGCGGGCATCAAGACGGGAAATCTGTTTTCCTGCAGCTTTGAAAGCCATGACGAAATGAAGCTGAGCATATGCGAACTGAACCAGATATTTGTGAAAAAGGGGCTGCGCGCGCTTCCGTTGCGCTATCGAAACAGCCGGGCGCTCATCTATGTGTTCCGTCCGGAATTCCTGAGGCGCGATTTGCGAGATGACACAGCGTGCAGCATCCTTCACAAAGAAGGATATCGCTGTGCATCTGCGGAGCATTGTGTTGTGCAACTTGTGAATCGTCTGAAGGAGCACGAGAGCTTTCCGCACGAGATCGGGCTGTTCCTTGGGTATCCTCCCGAGGATGTGCTCGGGTTCATTGAAAACAACGCGAGCGGCTACAAATGCGCCGGGTGCTGGAAGGTATACGGCGATGAGGCAGCCGCGAGATGCACATTCGAAAAATATAAAAAATGCGCTGAGATCTATTACAGGCAATGGGAAAAGGGCAAATCAATCAAGGAGCTAACCATGGTTGCTTAGGGCCTATTTCGTAGGTCTTATACAATACATTCATAACAGGAGGGGGTCAAGAAAATGGGCAAAATCGCAATTGTATATTGGAGCGGAACGGGAAACACACTTGCAATGGCCGAAGCCGTTCTTGCAGGCGTTCAGAAGAAGGGCGGCCAAGGCACACTGCTGGCCAGCGCGGATTTTACGGCAGACATGATTGCTTCGTATGACGCGTTTGCACTGGGTTGCCCGTCCATGGGGGCTGAGGTGCTGGAGGAAAGCGAGTTCGAGCCGATGTTTAGTTCCTGCAAGGCCGGTCTTGCCGGAAAGAAGGTTGTGCTGTTCGGCTCATATGGTTGGGGTGACGGTGAATGGATGCGCAATTGGGAGGCTGAGTGCGCAGAGGAAGGCATCACGCTTGCCGCCCCGAGCGTTATCTGCAACGATTCCCCCGACGATGAAGCGATTGATTCCTGCATGGAATTGGGCGCCGCGTTGCTGTAATCGGATCGTACATGCACACTTTGATAACAGTTCAGACTTGTCTGGACTGTTATTCTCAATGAAGGACCGGCGGCCGTATAACAATGAATTCTTCCCCGATACTCCCTTGACAAATTGAACGCGTTGCATTAAAATAACGTTGTTATCTTATAGAGAGGTGGCTGGAATCATTCGACCGCTTAACGAGGAGCTGCGCGATAAAATACTGCAGGCAGGCAAGGACGAGTTTTTTCGACTTGGCTATCAGAAGGCGACCATTCGGGATATCGCCGCATTGGCGGGCGTGACGACCGGCGCGATCTATTGCTATTTCCCGAACAAAAAGGCGCTGTTTGATGCACTGGTGGAAGCGCCCACGCAGACACTGCTCCGTACGGCACAAGCGCAAGTTGCGCAGATGAATGCGAGCATGAGCGAAAGCACCGCCAATCATCTTGACTGGATGACGGCGGATCCAAGCGGCATGATCGACTATGTGTATGAGCATTTTGATGCATTTCGGCTGCTGCGATCCTGTGGCACGGGCAGCGGACACGAAGGGTTCGTCGATGCGCTGATTGAGCTCGAGACCGACGCCACCATGATGTACATCGCGCACCTGCATCGCGCCGGGATCATCGACAAACAGCTCGATCGGGAGCTGGTGCACATCGCGGCCAGCACCTATTTCTCCGGGATTTTTGAACTGATCGACCATGACACGCCGAAGGAAAAGGCGATTGGCTATATCCAAACCCTGGCCGATTTTTATGCGGCAGGATGGAAGAAAATATTGGGCATATGACCCTATATTTTTTCGATATAAGTTAGCTTATACTAACCAAAACTGAGAAGGGGGAACCGCATGAACAAGCAACGCAAACCCAAGACTGGCATGGCGCGGCTGCTCGAACTGGCCGCGACGAAAAAACCATTGATGATCTGCTCGGTGATCCTATCGGCGCTCGCGTCGGTGGCCAGCTTCATCCCGTATCTCGCCATCTATCAAATTGTACGGGAGATATGTCATTGCTGCTGCCGGCCATGGTGATGATTCAGGTGATCATGGAGCTGGTCAAGCCCTTCACGGGAGACGTGATCTCATGGACAAAGCTATGGATGTTGTTCGGCGCGGGCATTGTCAGTGCGGTCATCGTGTACCTGTGCCATAAGAATGACTACCGCAAGACCTACGTCGTTTCATATATGGAGAGCGAAAAGACGCGCATCACCCTCGCCGAGCACATTCGCAAGCTGCCCATGAGCGTGTTCAATTCCAAGGATCTGTCCGAACTGACGACCAACATGATGGGCGACGTGTCAACCAGCGAGCATGTGCTCAGCCACGTGTACCCGCAGCTGATCTCAAACGGCATCTCCATCACGCTGATTTGCATCATGCTCGCCTTTTACGATTGGCGCATCGCACTTGCGATTTACATCACGGTGCCGATGGCGATCGCGATCGTGGTCATTGGCCGCAAGATTCAGCAGCGCCTTGGCACAAAACATGCGGAGGCGAAGCTGGTCGCGAGCGAACAGGTGCAGGAATATGTCGAAGGGCTGAAGGTCATCAAATCCTGCAACATGGACGGCGACAAGTTTTCGGCGCTGGAGAATGCGCTGCGCACCATGCGCAATCTCGCCATCAAGATGGAGCTGGGCGTTGGCGTGCTCGTGACCGGCGCGCAGGTCGTGTTGCAGGCGGGCATCGGGCTGACGGTGTTCATGGGCGTGACGCTGCTGACGCAGGGCAAGATCGAGTTGATCCCGATGCTGATGAGCCTGCTCATCGTCACGCGCATCTATGGCCCGGTGCAGACGGTGCTCGTGCTGCTGCCTGAGCTGCTGTATCACCAGATCGCCATCAAACGCATGCGCGCGCTGATGGACTATGCACCCATGGAGGGCAAGGATACGGCGCTTGATGGCTACGACATCGGGTTTGAGGGCGTTCATTTCCGGTACAACGAGGGCGGCGAACAAACCATCACAGATATCACCACGTCGATTCCCGCCAACGGCATCACGGCGCTGGTCGGCCCATCAGGCAGCGGAAAGAGCACGCTCTCGCGCCTGATCGCCCGCTTCTGGGATGTGACGGATGGCAAGATCACCATCGGCGGCACCGAGGTCAAGACGCTCGATCCCGAGCACCTGATGGGCTACATGTCGTTCGTGTTTCAGGATGTGGTGCTGTTCAATGACACCATCTACAACAACATACGCATCGGCAACATGGATGCGACGCGCGAGCAGATCCTTGCGGCGGCCAAGGCAGCGCGCTGCGACGAATTCGCCGAGAAGTTGCCGGACGGCTACGACACGATGCTGGGCGAGAACGGTTCTACCCTATCGGGCGGCGAACGGCAACGACTGTCGATTGCCCGCGCGCTGCTAAAGGATGCGCCCATTGTCATGCTCGATGAAGCGACCGCCTCGCTCGATCCCGAAAGCGAATCGCACATTCAACAGGCCATCGGAGCGCTGATCGCCGGCAAGACCGTCATCGTCATTGCGCATCGCCTGCGCACCATCGCCACCGCGGACAAGATCATCGTGCTCGACCATGGCCAAATCGCCGAGGAAGGTACCCACGAATCACTCCTGAATAAACAAGGCCTCTACCACCGCCTCTACACCATTCAACAGGAAAGCCTCGGCTGGAGCGTGTAATAAAATTCTGACGAATCAGATCCTCCATTTTAACAGGCAGAACCCCCCGAAATCTCAATGATTTCGGGGGGTTCTGCCTGTTGACAAACTCGCCTGGGAGGTATGGAGGGTG
>JAJDGF010000089.1 GCA_030265545.1 Eubacteriales bacterium OttesenSCG-928-N13 | reverse complement strand
GGGCTGGATGGAGGATGAAATCAATGCTTGCCTGGCGCTCGGGCATTGTCATATGTCGCTGCATCAGGAGAAGCATGCGCTGCTGGCTCTGACGCGCAGCTTTTGCTATGATACGCCCCGCGCCGAGGCATGCTGCCGATTGGGATACCTCTATAAGGGGCGTGGCGACCATGTGCGCGCGCTGTTTTGGTTTGATCTGGCGCTTCATCTGAAGAAGCCCGAGCAGTCCTGGGGCTTCACGCGGGATGACGATTGGGGCTATGTTCCGATGATCGAGAGTGCCGTTTGCCACTATGCGCTGGGGGATCTGGATCGGGCGGAGGAATGCAATGACAAGGCTGCGCAGATGAAGCCAAATGCACCGGAGGTAAAGCACAATCAGGCGTTCTTTGCATCCGTCAGGCAGGTACATGAACAATCATAGAGACACACAATCGCGTCCCTGTAATAGTATGTAGAAGGGCGGAATTGACCGCCAAAATGAACACAGGAGACGATGATTGTATGATTTATAGTAGGAATTATCTCAATTCCTTTTCTTTTGGTGCGTATCAGGCTTGCAATTGCGGTGGCTGCGGATGCAACAATTGCATGAGAGGCCCGACTGGGGCAACGGGTCCCATGGGACCTGCGGGTATCGGCATCACGGGTGCGACAGGTCCAATCGGCCCGGCAGGCATCGGGATCACAGGTGCAACGGGCGCGACTGGACCATCGGGCGGTGCGACAGGTGCAACGGGTCCGCAGGGCATACAGGGCAACACGGGCGCGACAGGCGCCACGGGTAGCACCCCGACCATCACGGTCACCAACACCATCACAGGCGCGCCCGGCACCCCGGCAGCGGTAGATGAGGCGTTCACGCCGGATGGCGCAAGCCTGCTGTTCACGATCCCCGCTGGCGTGACAGGGCCTTCGGGCGCAACCGGTGCGATGGGTCAAACGGGAAGCACCGGCCCACAGGGTCCGCAAGGCGTCCAGGGCGTGCAGGGAATTCAGGGCGCGACTGGCGTAACAGGGAATACAGGCCCGCAGGGCATCCAGGGTGCACAGGGCATTCAAGGTGTTGGAGGTGCGACCGGGGCAACTGGTGCACAGGGAACCACCGGTGCAACCGGCGCGCAAGGGATTCAGGGTGTCACAGGTGCGATGGGCATCACCGGACCTACGGGCCCGACTGGGGCAACCGGTGCGACGGGCGCGCAAGGGATTCAAGGTGTAACAGGTGCGACGGGCATCACCGGACCTACCGGCCCGACCGGAGCAACCGGCGCGCAAGGTATCCAGGGCATTCAGGGTGTAACGGGTGCGACGGGCATCACTGGACCTACGGGCCCGACTGGAGCAACCGGTGCAACCGGCGCGCAAGGTATTCAGGGCATCCAGGGTGTAACGGGTGCGACAGGCATCACCGGACCTACGGGCCCGACCGGAGCAACCGGCGCGCAAGGCGAGCAAGGTATCCAGGGTGTAACAGGTGCGACGGGCATCACCGGACCTACCGGCCCGACTGGAGCAACCGGCGCGCAAGGCGAGCAAGGCATCCAGGGTGTAACGGGTGCGACAGGCATCACCGGACCTACTGGCCCGACCGGAGCAACCGGTGCGCAAGGCGAGCAAGGGATTCAGGGTGTAACGGGTGCGACAGGCATCACTGGACCTACTGGCCCGACCGGAGCAACCGGTGCGCAAGGTATCCAAGGCATCCAGGGCATCACGGGTGCGACGGGCATCACCGGACCTACGGGCCCGACCGGGGCAACAGGGGCAACTGGTGCGACAGGCGCCACTGGTGTGGCTACGCTTGAAGCGTATGGCACATTCGTTTCGACCACGCCGAGGGTCATTGCGATAGGAGGCTCTGTCATCCTTGATACGACGCTGGCCACGACAGGTGGGCTGGCCTTCACACCAGGCACAGCGGTCGTCACGGCACCGATTGCGGGCGTGTATCAGATCGTCTATAGCATTCGCACGACGGCAGCAATTGGCGCCACGATGCAGTTGCTTGTCAATGGCGCGCCACTGGCCAACAGCAGCATTAGCGTGTTGGTGGATGCCGGTCAGCGCACGGGCTATGCCACGGTGACCTTGGCGGCGAACGACACGGTATCGATCGGCACGCTAGGCGTTTCGCTGACGCTTGCATCGGGTACGAATGCGTTCTTGAGCCTGCTCCGAATCGCATAAACGCCATATAAGCACAAATAAGCAGGTGGGGGATTATATCCTCCACCTGCTATATCCTCCACATGCTGGGATTATATCCTCCACCTGCTTTGATTGCTATAGAGATTGGTTATATAGGCGCGCGTAGGCACCATTTTGCGCGATCAGTTGATCATGAGTGCCCTGCTCCTCGATGCCTTGTTCTGTCAGCACCAGAATGCGCTGGGCATTCCGGATGGTGCTGAGCCGATGTGCGATGACGAATGTGGTGCGTCCCTTGGACAACTGCGTGAGCGATTCATGCACCACGCGCTCGCTCTCATTATCCAGCGCGCTGGTGGCCTCGTCAAATATCAAAACGGGCGGATCCTTTAGCAGCACACGCGCGATGGACAATCGCTGCTTTTGACCGCCGCTGAGCCGCACGCCTCGCTGACCGATCTGCGTTTCGTAGCCGTCGGGCAGTGCAGCGATGAAATCATGCGCGTTGGCCTTCTTGGCCGCTTTGATCACATCTTCCATGGATGCGTTCGGCTGACCGTAGCGGATGTTGTCAAGCACCGTGCCTGAAAATAGGTATACATCCTGCTGCACCACGCCAATCGCGCGCCTCAGGAAGCCCAGATCGATATCACGAATATCCACGCCATCCAGCGTGATGCGCCCTTCGCTCACCTCATAAAAGCGGGGGATCAACGAGCACAGCGTGGTTTTCCCGACGCCCGACGTACCGACAAGCGCCACATATTCGCCCGCAGCCACATTCAGATCCAGATGGTGCAGCACATATTCCACATCGTCCTGATAGCGGAAGCTGACATCGTGAAACGCCACATCGCCCTTGATCGAATCGGGCTTCAGCTTGCCGGGTTCATCATAGGGCTCGGGCTCCATATCCATGATGTCCATGAAGCGGTTGAACCCGCTGATCCCGTCCTGATACTGCGGGATGATGCGCGCGAGCTGCGGGATGGGCGCAGTCAGATAGGCGATATACATCAAAAACAGGATCAGATCGGGCAGCGTCAACGCGTCCCGCGTGATCCATATGCCGCCGAACAGCACCAACGAAAACGTGATGAGCTGCACAAAGAATGTCTCCATCGCGCTGTAATAATACGCTTCGTTGCGGTAGATGTGAATGCGGCTGTTGCAATACGCCTGGTTTTCCTGTGCGAACTTCTGCTGCTCCAGATTCTCGTTGGCGAATGATTTCACCACGCGGATGCCGGACAGGTTCTCCTCCACCTGCGCATCCACATCGGCGATGCGCTGCCTGCTATCGCTGTAGGCATGGCGCAGCCTTTTGTTGAACACAAACGAATAGATCAGCATGATCGGCAGGAATGCGATCGTAACCAGCGCCAAGCTGCGATTGGTATGCAGCAGTACGATCATCGCCCCGAAGAATTGCAGCAGATAGATCAGCAGATCCTCCGGCCCATGATGATACAGCTCCGTGATCGACAGCAGATCATTGGTCAACCTGGACATCAGCTCCCCGACCTTTTTGTGGTCATAAAAGCGGAATGATAGCTTTTGATATTGCTCAAACAGCTGCGCGCGCATGTCGCGCTCCATCATGGCGCCCATAGAATGCCCCTTATAATCATAAAACAGTGTGCAGGCAGTCTGGATCACGATCAGCAGCAGGATGATGGATCCCACCCTGAGAATGCCGTCCATGGCAGCTGTCATGCCCAGATTCAATACGTCCTGCGTGATGTATCGAACGAGTAGCGGCAAAATGATGGCAATCACGCTCACCAGCAATGAACATAGCATGTCCATCGCGAAGAGACGCTTATATGGTTTGTAGAATGAAAAAAACTTGCGGAACCTTGGATTTGAAAGCATACTTCCTCCCATTCGAATGCAAAGGGGAGTGCCCGATTGCATCTTTCGTTGCTTGAGATTGGCGAAACGTCAATACAGCCCATGCATTCCATCAATGTGGGACTGTGCATGATCGTCATGCGATTGATTTAACGGAAAGTCACCTTTTTCATCTCCATGCAACTCCCTTCCAAATGGGACTTTCAACAGTATACTGGATCACAAAGTCAATTGTCAATCCGATTGTGTGATTGAACATGCAGCTTTTTTGTGTTTGTGTGCGTCTAAATTTGTGATGCATGTGTGGCAATATGAAAACAACTTGTGAACACTGGTGCGGATTGCTGGCATGTGGGTTGATAACTTGCTATACTATGCGCAATGGATAGAATGGGAGGACGACTCGAATGAAGAAGACAAGTCTTATTATGCTGGTACTTTTATTGGTGCTGAGCCTGTGTATGGTGCAATTTGTGTCATTGGCAGAGACGGAGATAGCCGAGGATGAGACGGAAATTGATCTGTCTGATGTGGAACTGCTTGACCCCAGCATACTGGAGGGCTTCGATTTGTCGGACATAGAAGAACTTGATTATAGCGAGTTCGAGGGACTGGAATACGAAGAGTTGGAGAGGACACTTGTGCCCGCCACCGAAGCGGATCAGCTGGAGGGTGTGCAGGTGGACTATGTGATCTCAAACACCACATTCGCCACCCACATTGAAGAAATGGCCACCTATTATGATGAGTTCATGGGCAAGAACATGCTGCTCATCGGCTATGTGCTTCGGTATGACGAAGGCGAAGAGACCCCCGATGCAGATACGAATTTTGCCATTGCGCGCGACTATGAAATGCCCGCGCATGAGCATGCGGAGGGCGAGGTAGTGGATCACGAAGATGTGTTCCCGGTGGGTATCGATTGCAGATATACGGGCGAGCTGCTCGCGAACGGCACATGGGTGCGCTGCGTTGGCGTGCTGGAGGAATACAATGCCACGATGGACGGCGAGACCTTTGAGGCACTGCGCCTCAACATCGTTCACATGGAGCAGATCGATGAATCGATCGGTGGCAGCCGCACCGTGACCGAATAGTATAATTCAACCAACATTGAGCCGTTTCGCATGCGCGAGGCGGCTTTTTCATATATCTGCGCTTGACAGCATATGTAATATTCGGTATAATTCGAAAATGAATTTAGATTTCATATTCAGATTGGAGACAGGATATGCGCAAGTTTTTTTCGGTGCTGTTGGTGATTATGATGCTGCTTGGATGTGGCGTTGCGAATGCGGAGAACGGGGAGAGGCTACAGATCGTGGCGACCTCATTTGCGGCCTACGATTTCGCGCGGGAGATCGCGGGAGAGTTGGCGGATGTGGAGCTGCTCGTCAAGCCGGGGATGGATAGCCACAGCTATGAGCCCACGCCGCAGGACATGGTCGGCGTGCAGCAGGCGGATCTGCTGCTCACCATCGGCGGCGAGAATGAGGCGTGGGTCACCAGAATGCTATCCTCGATCGACACGAGCAATCTGCGCATGGTGCGGCTGATTGAGCATGTGGCCACGCTGGAGCAGCTCGAAATGGAAGAGGATGAGCATGCACACGATGAGCATGAGGATCACGGCATCGACGAACACATCTGGACATCGCCACGAAACGCGATGGATATGTGTTGCACCATCGCGGATGCACTGTGCGAGATTGATCCGGGCAACGGGGATATCTATCAAGAGAATCTGAATCGATATTTGGAGCAGCTGTCGCAGCTGGATGCAGAGTTTGCGCAGCTGGTGGCGGGTGCAGCGCGCAAGGAGCTGGTGTTTGGGGATCGATTCCCGTTTGTGTATTTCACACATGAATATGGCTTGACGGCCTATGCGGCGTTTCCCAGCTGCTCGAATGACACCGAGCCCAGCGCGCTCACGATCAAACAGCTGATCGAGCGGGTGAAGCAGGATCAAATCCCCGTCATCTACACCATTGAGCAGAGCAATCAACGCGTGGCGAAAACCATTGCCGAATCGACGGGCGCCAAGATCCTGACGCTGCATTCCTGCCACAACCTGAGCCTGAATGAGTTTGAATCAGGTGCGAGCTATCTGTCTTTGATGAAAACCAACATACAGGCACTCAGGGAGGGGCTATACTGATGAGCGCTCGAGGAAGCTATAACACAAAACAGAAATCGCGCATTCTTGACTATCTGATGGCGCACGAGCAGCAGCGGTTGACCGTGGATGACGTGGCGCAACGCCTCATGGAGCAGGGCGATTCAGTTGGAAAGACCACGGTGTATCGCCACCTGGAATCGCTCAGCGAGCAGGGCGCGGTGCACAAATACGTCAGCGCGTCGGGCGCAATTTGCTATCAATACATGGCAGACACGTCCGGATGTGAGCATCATTCGCATCTGGTGTGCACCGACTGCGGCGGCCTGTTCCATGTGGAATGCGATCTGATGCACGCGCTTTCGGGGCATATGAAGCAGGAGCATGGATTTGAGCTGAACGGGGAAAAGAGCATCTTATATGGGCGGTGCGCCGAATGCGCATCCGAAAGGGGCGCTATAGATGGCACTGCTGACGCTGAATGATGTGTGCATGGGCTATGAGCACATGCTTGCGGTGGAGCATGTGACAGCCGTGATCGATGCGGGCGACTATGTGGCGATCGTGGGGGAGAATGGCTCGGGGAAGTCCACCTTGATCAAGGGAATCGCCGGGCTGATGGGGCTGCGTTCGGGCAGCATAAAGCTGGGCGATGGACTCAAACAGGGCGAGATCGGCTATCTGCCGCAGCAGACTCGCGCGCAGCGGGATTTCCCCGCCTCCGTGATGGAGGTGGTGCTGTCTGGTTGCTTGAAGGGCAGCGGTTCAAGCCTGTTTTTTTCCAAGCAGGATAAGCAGCGCGCGCAGCATGAGATGCAGCGACTGGGGATTCTTCCGTTGAAGAACCATTGCTATGGCGAGCTTTCGGGCGGACAACAGCAGCGCGTATTGTTGGCGCGTGCGCTGTGTGCCACGGAGAAGCTGCTGCTGCTGGATGAGCCGATGACGGGGCTGGATCCGGCGGCGACCGCAGAACTGTATGACCAGATCAGAATGCTGAATCGCGAGCGGAAGGTAGCTGTGCTGATGGTGAGCCACGATGTGGGCGGCGCGCTTCGGGATGCCACCAAGGTGCTGTGCATGCATCAGACGATGGCGTTCTTCGGCACGGTGCAGGACTTTTATTCATCGCACTACAGCGATGAGTTGACGGGCGGTGATCATCACCATGTTTGATACGTTGATCGAGCTGTTCAGCTATCCATTCATGCAGCGCGCGCTGATCGTGGGGATTCTGGTATCGCTGTCTGCGGCGCTATTGGGCGTGAGTTTGGTGTTGAAGCGCTATTCGCTCATCGGGGATGGACTTTCCCATGTGGGCTTTGCCGCGATGTGCATCGCGCTGGCGCTCAATTTGGCGCCGATGATTGTTTCGATCCCGCTGGTGGTGGTGGCGGCATTCCTGCTGCTCAGATTGAACGACAGCAGCCATATCAAGGGCGATGCGGCAATTGCCCTGATATCAAGCACTGCGCTGGCGCTGGGCGTGATTGTGGCATCGCTTCGGCAGGGGATGAATGTGGATGTGTCCAGCTATATGTTTGGCAGTTTGCTTGCGGTGGACACGAATGATATGTATATGTCCGTTGCGCTGTCGCTGCTGGTGCTGGCGCTGTTTGTGGTGTTTTATCACCGCATCTTCGCGGTAACATTCGATGAACAATTCGCCAAGGCGACCGGCACGAATGTGAACCTGTACAACATGCTCATTGCGCTGCTGACAGCGATCACGATCGTGATCGGGATGCGCATGATGGGCACGCTGCTAATATCCAGCCTGATCATCTTCCCGGCGCTGACGGCCATGCGGGTGTTGAGGAGCTTTAAAGGCGTGGTGCTGTGTGCGGCGGCGCTGTCCATGTTCTGCATGATTGCGGGACTTGTGTGCTCCTCGCTGATGTCCATCCCGGCGGGCGCAAGCGTGGTGATGGTAAATGCCATCATGTTCGGGCTGTTCAGCCTGATTTCAATGATTCGGAAGGCGTGATACAAATGACGATCCCTGTGGTGGCGGCGATTGTGATGCGGGATGGAAAGATCCTGATCACCGGGCAGGAAAAGCCGATCTATGGCGGGTTCCTATGGGAGTTCCCGGGCGGCAAGCTGGAAGCGGGCGAATCCCCCGAACAGGCGCTTTCGCGTGAGCTGAAAGAGGAGCTGGGCATCGATGCGCACGCCACGCGTGTGTATGATGTGGTGCGGCATATCTATGAACACAATGGGCGGGATGTGTTGGTGCTGTTCTATCTGGCGGAGCTGCCGAAGGGCGAACCAAATGCGCTTGAAGGGCAGCAGATCGCCTGGGTTTCGCCACAGGAATTGAAGGATTATCCCTTCGCGCCGGCCGATACGAATGTGGCATTGAAGCTGGCATATGATCCTTTTCTTGAGCAAATCTGACATTTCAGGTCTGAATATGTATCTTGTGTGCGCTTTTGCTTTACGTATGGGATCCAATCGGTTATAATTGGTTCATACAAAAACGGATTATGTCCTTGGTTTTGCGCAACGGAAGGAGGCCACCTTTATGCAGTATCTCAATGAGCTGATCATGCAGGATTTGCCGGCCATCATATTGTTGGTGGTTGGGTTTGTCCTGATCGTGATCGAAATGTACATCCCCGGCTTTGGTGTACCGGGCATCTCGGGCATCATCTGCGTGATCGTCGGGATCGCGCTCTGGGCGGAAAGCTGGGTGCAGGCACTTGTGATGACGGTGATTGTGGTGGCGCTGCTGTGCATTGCGCTATCGATATCCATGCACTCCATATCCAAAGGGCGGTTGGCCAA
>JAJDGF010000008.1 GCA_030265545.1 Eubacteriales bacterium OttesenSCG-928-N13 | reverse complement strand
GGGATGGCATATCATTATAATCACTCATACATTTCGTCATGGAGCCTGCTAGCATTCTTGTGCCTTGAATCAGAGAGGAGCAACACACGTGGATTATCGTACACTGCATGCCAAGACAGTGGCTCAGCTGCGCCAGATGGCGCGGGAGCTGGGCGTGAAGGTGCCTGTGGGCACCGTCAAGCCGCGCATGGTGGAGCTGGTGCTGGATGGCATCCATCAGCAGGATGAGCAGCGGGCTCTGGAGAAAAGGGCCGCATCCTCTGCCACGGAGATCACAAAGATCGCCGAGGACAAGGCTGCATCCTCGAAGTCTGCAAAGGCCGTCGGGGGCAAGACTGACTCCTCTAAGCCCACAAAAGCTGTGGAGGATGAGTCAAGGGTTGCTTCGAAGCCTGCTAGGGCTGTTGGAGGCAAGGCCGATTCCTCAAGATCTGCAAAGGCTGTGGAGGATGAGTCAAAGGCTGCTTCGAAGCCTGCAAAGGCTGTTGGAGGCAAGGCTGATTCCTCGAAGTCTGCAAAAGCTGTGCAGGATGAGCCAACGGTTGCTTTGAAACCCGCAAAAGCTGTTGGGGGCAAGGCCGATTCCTCAAGATCTGCAAAGGCTGTGGAGGATGAGACAAAGGCTGCTTCGAAGCCTGCTAGGGCTGTCGGAGGCAATACTGATTCCTCGAAGTCTGAAAAGGCTGCTGGGGACAAGGTTGATTCTTCGAAGCCTGCAAAGGTCGTTGGGGATAAGAAGGCAGCTGCTTTGAAGCCTGTGAAGGCTGCGGCAGAACCAGTGCATGATGTTCAACAGCTGAATCTGATCGAGCAGGATGCCCCGCCCGCACCCAAGAGGAGGGCTCGTCCACCCAAGGGGCATGCGGATCCGGTTGTGTCGGTTGAAGCAGACAAACAGACTGCGCCAAAAACCGAGAAAAAGGCGGCGCCGCGCAAAGACCGCAAGCAAACTGTGGAACCAGCTGTCGCAGGGGAACAGGCTGCGGCAGGAGAACGGGCTAACGCAGGGGAATTGGCTGTTGCCGCGACGAGCCGCACAAGTCCTGAAAGTGAAACATCCAAACGTGCAGGCATGGCGAGCGAAACAGCAGTTTCCATGCCTGACCTTGCAAAGGCAGCCGGTGAAGCGCCTGCTCCTGCACCTGATCGTGCAAAGGCAGTCGGTGAAGCGCCTGTTCCTGCACCTGATCGTGTAAAGGCAGCCGTTGAAACACCTGTTTCTGCGCCTGGACGGAGACATCTTTCGAATGAAACAGCTGAGCGTGGTAGAGTCGCAAGCGAAGCGCCCGTTTTGGGCACCTCATCGGGGCAGGGCATGCAAAGGCGTGACACGCGCCCCATACGCGGTTCCGCGCCGCTTCGTCAGCCTGCATCCAGGGATGGGATGAGACAAACCAATCCATTCCGCATTCACAATGATGCGAGCCTGAACAATCAATCGCGCGTTCACAATGATATAATTCCGAGCAACCAATCTCGTGTTCACAGCGATGCAGGCCTGAACAATCAATCTCGCGTTCAGAGTGAAGCGAACTCGGGCAACCAGCCTCGCGTTCAGAATGATATGAGTTCAAGTCAGCAGCCCCGCCTTGCCAGCGAGGGCGTGCAGCCCAGGCATGCCCGTCAAAGCAGCGAGCATTCGGGCAGCAGCATCTCACCCGAGATGATCGCGAATGGCGATTTCTCCGATGGTGCTGGCGTGCTGGAGATTCACGCGGACGGGTATGGGTTCCTGCGCACGGAGAACTATCAGCAGGGCAACAAGGACGTATACGTGTCCATCGCGCAGATTCGGCGGTTCCGGCTGCGCACGGGAGATTTTGTGCGTGGCAAGACCAGGCCGCAGCGGGAAGGTGACCGCTACAGCGCGCTGGTGTATATCACTGAGGTCAACGGCGAGCCGCCCGAGCAGGCCACCCGCAGAACATCATTCGAGGATCTGACGCCCGTCTATCCGGACGAGCGGCTGCACTTGGAGGTGGAGGGAAGGCCCGATCTGGCGCTGCGCGCCATCGATCTGGTGGCGCCGATCGGTCGCGGTCAGCGTGGGCTGATCGTGTCGCAGCCCAAGGCGGGCAAGACCGTTCTGCTCAAAAAGATCGCAAACGCCATCACCACCAACCACCCGGATGTGCACCTGATCATGCTGTTGATCGATGAGAGACCCGAGGAGGTCACCGACATGCAGCGCTCGGTGGATGGCGAGGTGATCTATTCCACGTTTGACGAGCTGCCCGAGAACCATGCCCGCGTGGCCGAGATGGTGCTGGAGCGCGCGAAACGGCTGGTGGAGCGGGGCAAATCGGTCGTGATACTGCTTGATTCCATCACGCGATTGGCGCGTGCCTATAACCTGGTGATCCCGGCGAGTGGCCGTACCCTGTCAGGCGGCCTCGATCCGGCGGCGCTGCACAAGCCCAAGAAATTCTTCGGCGCAGCGCGCAACATCGAGCATGGCGGCAGCCTGACCATCATCGCGACCGCGCTGGTTGAGACCGGTAGCCGCATGGACGACATCATCTTTGAGGAGTTCAAGGGCACCGGCAACATGGAGATCCATCTGGATCGCAAGCTGTCTGAGAAGCGCATCTTCCCGGCGATCGATCTGAACAAATCCAGCACCCGCCGCGAAGATCTGCTGCTCTCGCCTGAGGAGCTGGAGGGCGTATACGCGGTGCGGCGCATGCTATCGAGCAACAACACCCAAGAAACCACCGAGCAGCTGATCGGCATGCTTGAAAAAACCAAGGACAACAAGCTGTTTTTTCAACGGTTAAAGAGCTGGATTGCGATCTACGAAAAGGAAGGGTATACTTATAGTGGGCGCTGAGTGTAAAATATCATGAAATGTTATTGCATTGCGAGGCACTCTGTGATATAATTCCCTTTGCAGTGTCTTTGAATTTATGCCGAAAGGCATCGATATGGCGAGGTGAAACCATGAAAGAGAATATCCATCCGAAGTATGACAAGGCTGTTGTGCGCTGCATCTGCGGCGAGACATTCGAGACCGGCTCCGTGAAAAAGGAAATGCGCGTTGACATCTGCTCCAAGTGCCATCCTTTCTTCACCGGCAAGCAGAAGCTGATTGATACCGGCGGACGCGTGGATCGTTTCAAAAAGCGCTACGGAATGTAGTGACCTCGGCGGGTTTGATTACCGCCGGATTTTGCACGCGAATCAACACGAAAATGCAGATCGGGCGATAGGCTCGGTCTGTTTTCGTGTATATAAGTACAAATTGATGAGGGAGGTGCGTAATGTCTAAGTTCACAAAGGGGTTCTCCAATTGGTTTTTTGGGCGGCTGCCCGAGGGCAAAATATCTGTGGGTGGCCAGGCCGTCATGGAGGGCGTGATGATGCAGGGACCCGCCAGTACCGCCATCGCGGTGCGGCAGGTGAACGGCAAAATCGTATATTCGACCAAAAAGACGGTGCGCTTGAAGGATAAATACCCGATTCTGGGCGTGCCGATCATTCGCGGCGTGGTCAGCTTTATCATGTCGCTGTACAACGGCGTGAAGACCTTGACCGACTCGGCCGCGATGGCCGGGCTGGAGGCCGAGGAGCCCAGCAAGTTCGAAAAAAAGATCGCGGGCTGGTTGCACATGAAGCCGGATGACGTGATGATGATCGCGGCGGTGGTGATCGCGCTGGTGCTGTCGATCGGGCTGTTCTTTGCGGTGCCGACCGCGATTGAGGCGTTTGTGAAGCGCTTTGTCACAGGCAAGCTGCTGGTCAATCTGATCGGCGGCGTGGTGCGCATCACGATGTTTTTGCTGTATGTGTATCTGTGCAGCAAGCTCAAGGAGATCCGGCGCGTGTTCATGTATCACGGCGCGGAGCATAAGTCCATCTTCTGCTTTGAAAACGGCGATGAGCTGACGGTCGAGAATGCGCGCAAATATCCGCGGCTGCATCCGCGCTGCGGCACCAGCTTTTTGGTGATCGTGATGCTGATCTCGATTTTGATGTTTGTTTTGATGGGCAACGATTCGAGCAATGTGTTCTCCCGCCTGGCATCCCGTTTGGCGCTGCTGCCGCTGGTGGCGGGCGTGTCCTATGAGATATTGCAGGCACTTGGCCGCGCGAAGGACAATGCGGTTGTGCGCGCACTCAAATGGCCCGGGCTGATGGTGCAGAAGATCACCACCGCCGAGCCGGATGATGAGATGCTGGAAGTGGCGCTGGTGGCGCTGAAGGCCTCGCTGGGCTATCCCAAGGACGAGATCCTGCCGCCTGAGCCCGAACCTGAGGAAGTCGATGAGGGCACCGAGACCCCTGAGCAGCAGGCTGAGGAAGCGTTGATTGAATCGGAACTGGATCAGGAGCCGATCGACAATGACCTTACATAGTTGGCTTGCGCGCGCCGAGCGGCGATTGACCGATTCGGGCGCAGCCGATCCTGGAATCGATGCCGAATGGATGCTGGCGGATGCGCTGCAGCTTTCGCGCAGTCAGCTCAGGATGCGGCGTGAGCAGGTGCTGACAGAAAAACAGCTCGTGCAGCTGGAGGAGTGGCTTTCCCGCCGGGAAGCGGGTGAGCCACTTCAATATGTGCAGGGGTATGCCTGGTTCATGGGGCTTCGATTCTTTGTGGATCGGCGCGTGCTGATCCCCAGGCAGGATACCGAGACGCTGTGCGAGGCGGCGCTTGAACGATTGCCGCAGGGCGCGCGGGTGCTGGATCTGTGTACGGGTAGCGGCGCGCTGGCCGTGGCGATTGCGCACATACGGCCAGATGCCCAGGTGAGCGCGGCGGACATCAGCCTGGACGCGCTGGATGTGGCGCGAGAAAATGCCGCGTCCCAGGGCGCGCGGATTGCATTGTATCAGGGCGATCTGTTTGATGCGGTGCCTGATCAGGTGTTTGACTTGATCGCGAGCAACCCGCCCTACATTCGGGAGGATGAAATGCCCCTATTGCAGGCGGAGGTGCGGCGCGAGCCGGCGCTGGCGCTTCGGGCCGGCGAGGACGGACTTGTGTTTTATCGGCGCATCGCACAGACATATATGGATCATCTCGTGATCGGCGGCAGGCTGCTGCTGGAGGTGGGGATTCATCAGGCGGACGCGGTTCGTCGCATGTTCCCAGGTCAGCGGACGGAGACGCGCCGCGATCTGGGCGGGATCGAGAGAGTTGTGATGATAACAAGGATGGTGTGATACATTTGGAAACAAGTGCATTCAATGAACAACAGCGCATCATGAACCAGCTGGCATCGGTGGAGGGGCGATTCGAGGAGATCTCCATCCGCATCACGCTGCCCGAGGTGATCGGGGATGGCGCGCTGTTTCAAAAGCTGATGCGCGAGCACAGCGAGTTGAGCGAGATTGCGGAGGTGGCGAGGAACTATCGCCAGCTGGTGGAGCAGATCGAGCAGGCCAGGGAGATGCTGGATCTGCCCGATATGAAGGATATGGCCGAGGAAGAATTGTCTGAGCTGGAACCGCTATTGGTCGAGCGCACGCAGGAGGCGCGGCTGATGCTGCTGCCGAAGGACCCGGACGACTACCGAAACGCATTGCTGGAGGTGCGCGCGGGCGCGGGCGGCGATGAGGCCGGGCTGTTTGGCTACGAGCTGGCGCGCATGTATCAGCACTATGCCGAGGGCAAGGGCTGGAAGGTGGAGCTGGACGATGGCGGCGGCACCGAGCTGGGCGGCATCAAGGAAGCGGTGCTGATGATCTCCGGCAAGGGCGTGTTTTCGAAGCTGAAGTATGAGAGCGGCGTGCATCGCGTGCAGCGCGTGCCCGTGACCGAGTCCTCCGGCCGCATCCATACCTCCACCTGTACGGTGGCGGTGATGCCCGAGGCCGAGGATGTGGAGGTTTCGATCAACCCGAATGACCTTCGGATCGACACCTATCGTGCATCCGGTGCGGGTGGGCAGCACGTCAACAGGACGGACTCTGCTGTGCGCATCACCCACATCCCGACGGGCGTGGTGGTGCAGAGCCAGGATCAGCGCTCGCAGGTGCAAAATAAGGAGCGCGCCATGCGCGTATTGCGTTCGCGCATCTATGAATTGCAACGCGAGCAAGCCGAGGGCGACTATGCCCAGCAGCGCAAATCGCAGGTGGGCACGGGCGACCGCAGTGAGCGCATCCGCACCTACAACTATCCGCAGGGGCGCGTGACCGATCACCGCATTGGGCTGACGCTGTATCGGTTGAACGAGGTGCTCGAGGGCGATCTGGACGAGATCATCGGGGCGCTCACATTGTATGAACAGACGGAGCTGCTAAAAGAGCAGTTATAACGGATACTACGCTGATTGTCAACAAGCCATCTTGGGAGGCATGGAGGGTGTGAACCCGCCATATTTAAACCGCACCCGGCGGCGGGGAGGAGCGCATCATGTATGTGCTTCCTTGCGGGATTTCTGGCCGTGTGGCATTGCCGCACATGAGAAATCTCGATGCCCTCCTGCAAGCGGGTTGACAACTGCCAACGCGCCGTAGGAGGTGGTTTGATGGATACGCAGGTGATGCACGCGACGGAATCGAACATCAACCGCGCGGGCAAGCTGATCCGATCGGGTCAATTGGTCGCCTTTCCGACCGAGACGGTGTACGGACTCGGCGCCAATGCGCTGCTGCCCGAGGCGGTGGAGCGCATCTTTGAGGCGAAGGGGCGCCCGTCCGACAATCCCTTGATCGTGCATATCCATGCGGTCAGCCAGGTACAGCAGCTCACCTCTGGCGCGATGAACGATATGCAGCGGCAGCTGGCCGATGCCTATTGGCCGGGGCCGCTCACGATGGTGATGGACAAGGCTGAGAGCGTGCCTGATGAGGTGACCGCGGGGCTTCAAACGGTGGGCATTCGCATGCCGGATCATCCGGTCGCGCGGGCGCTGATCCGTGTGGCAGGGGTGCCGATCGCCGCGCCCAGTGCGAATCTGAGTGGCAGACCCAGCCCGACCACCGCCGCCCATGTGAAGCAGGATCTGGATGGGCGCGTGCCGCTGATCCTGGATGGTGGTGCGTGCGAGGTGGGGCTTGAATCGACGGTGCTGGATGTGACGCGCTTTCCGCCGCGGGTGCTCAGGCCGGGCGGCATCACGCCCGAAATGATCGCGCGCGTGGTGGGCGAGGTGGAGGTGGACCCGCGGGTGCTCACCCCACTTGGGGAGCATGAGCAGCCCAGTTCGCCCGGCATGAAGCATCGCCATTATGCGCCCATCGGTCAGCTCACGCTGGTCACCGGTGCGGTGAGGCCCATGGCGCGGCGAATACGAGATCTGTATGACCAGGCGGAGGATGAGGGGCAGCATGCCTGCATTCTGGCGCTGGATTCGCATCGACCGCTGTATGGCGGGCGCAGCGTGCATACAATGGGAAGGGACGCGCAGCATGCGGCGCAATCGCTGTTTGGTGCGCTCAGGCAGATGGATGAGCAGCAGGTGGATGTGATTCTGGCAGAGGGATTCCAGGCAGACGGGCTGGGGCTCGCGCTGATGAATCGATTGCTCAGGGCGGCATCGTTCCGCATCATCGATGCAGGAGAAGACATATGAAGATCGTGATGGTGTGCACCGGGAATACCTGCCGCAGCCCGATGGCCGAGGGGCTGATGCGGCGCGCGCTCAGTGCGCGGGGGATCGATGGGGTGGAGGTTCTCTCGGCGGGTACCTTCACGCGCAGCGACTATCCCGCCAGCCATGAATCGGTGGACGAGATGCGCGCGCGCGGAATCGACATCCGGGATCACAGATCCACGCGGCTGACCGACCTGAACCTGGGTGACGCGCTGGTGCTGTGCATGGCAAGCGGGCATCTGCGTGAGGTCAAGCGAAGCGCACCCAGCGTCAATGCACATACGCTGCGCGATTATGCGGGCCTAATGGGGGACATCAGGGACCCCATCGGGCGGGGCCCTGTGGCCTATCACCAAGCGGCCGAAATGATGAATGAAGCAATTGAGATCATCGCCAATCGATTGGCAAAGGAAGGGGTATAGACATGTATCGTTATAAGACAAGAGGCACCTGTTCGAGCCAGATTGACATCGATGTGCAGAATGGCATCATCCAATCGGTGCAGTTCATGAATGGCTGCAATGGCAACCTGAAGGCGCTCTCGAAGCTGGTGGAGGGCATGCCCGCGCAGGAGGCCATCGGCAAGCTCAGAGGCATTGAGTGCGGCATGAAGGGCACCTCCTGCGCCGACCAGCTGGCGCGCGCGTTGATGGAGATCGAAGGAAGAGCCGCCGCGCAGTAATCGGGATTTCGACATGCAAAAACGCGGACGGCTGATGGGCCATCCGCGCGACTGGATGCGATCGCAGAATTCGATGGGAAGCCACCCAAATGACTGGATGCGATCGTAGAATTCGATAGGAAGCCACCCGGATGGCTGGATGTGATCGCAGAATCGGATGGGAAGCCAACCAGATGGCTGGATGTGATCGCAGCGTTGAATGGGAAGTCACCCAGATGACTCGACGCGAGTGACTTGACCAGATTTAATCTGATCAGAATACTAGAACAGAGGCTGGGCGAATTGCCGCTCCTGCTTGATCCATGCATCCAGGAACTGCGCGCCCTGCGCATCCGATGCGATCAACTGGATCGCACCACACGCGGCTTGGACAAAGAGAGGGTGGAGCCCCTTGGTTCCGCTTTGCGCCAGTGGGCACATGGCGAACGCGCGTCGATCGATGCGCACGCCATAGCTGCCGTCGCGGCGCTTTTTTGGTGTCAATGGAAAGATGCGGCACCCGAGCGGGCGCTCAGATCTTTCGCACATATGATCGCAGACCAGCATCGCGCCCTGCTCGGTATACACGATGTGTCCCCAACGGGTGCCCTTAAGCAGAGCATCCTCCCCGGGGAACAGCAGCACACCGCCCTGTCCGTCCTCGTCCGGCTGGCAACAGGCAGCATCACACAGCTGGCCACAGTTGGTTTGCAGCGGCGTGAGGCTTGTGAGCTTTTCACGCGCCTGTATCAAGCGGTCTTGATCCATTTGGCATGCAACTCCTTTGGATAAATTGTTTGCATTTTGTCATTTGTGGTGTTATAATGGTGTCACAAATCAAAAAGGAGGTGTTGTGTATGGCTTATGCAATTTCTGATGAATGCATCAGCTGCGGCGCTTGTGAAGCCGAATGTCCTACGAACGCAATTGGAGAAGGTGATGGCAAATATGTCATCAACGCGGATGATTGTATATCCTGCGGTGCGTGCGCCGGTACCTGTCCGGTGAGCGCCATAGCTGAAGCATAAGCCAGTTTTAGCCAGAAGCTGGCTAAAGTCAGAATAAAAAGGCACGCCGAAAGGGGTGCCTTTTTCGTTTTGTGCTGTCGATGGTCTGCCCACGAGCAGACTTGCGAACCATTGGTTCGCAACCTTTATGGCGTACACGCCGCCAGCTGCAGATGGAAGCTGAAGGGCTCACACCCCCCAGACCTTCCGAGGTGGGTGGCAGTCCGCGAGGGGTGTATTTTTGGATGGGGATGACTATTTTCTGGCGGCGTGTGCGCCCAGCAGCAGCGCGCCCGTCACCCCACTATGGATGCCCAGGCCGGGCTCCACGATCATCTGATCGATATGGTTCAGCACGCGGTCATGTGCGACATAGCCATTGAGCAGCTTCAGCGTCTGCTCGCGGATCATCGGGAACAGGAACTTCTGCTGCATCACGCCACCACCCAGGATGATGCATTCGCTTGACAGCACCACGATCGCCATCTCGCACAGCTGCGCCAGATAGTAGGCCTCGATCTCCCAGCCGATGTGATCGGTGGGCAGATCCTTGCTGCTGATGCCCCAGCGCTTGTCGAACGAGGGACCCATCGCCAGCCCCTCCAGGCAGCCCTCGTGGAATGGGCAGAACCCATTTGGCGTGGGATCCTTCGGATGCGGCTTGAGCAAGATGTGCCCGACTTCAGGATGCACCAGCCCGTGCACCAACGCGCCGTTTGCGATCACGCCGCCGCCGACGCCCGTGCCCACCGTCATGTATAGGCAGCTGCCCAGCCCCTTGGCGGCACCCAGCTCAAACTCGGCCAGTGCGGCCGCGCCCACATCGGTATCGATCTCGGTCGGCACGCCCAGCGCGCTGCACAATTCGGGCAATATGGGATAGTTGCCCCAGCCCTGCTTGGGCGTGGTGGTGATGTAGCCATAGGTATCAGAATCGTGGTTCAGATCCAGTGGCCCAAAGCATGCGATGCCCAGCCCCTCGATGGCATGCTGCTTGAAATACGCGATCAGCGCTGGCATGGTTTCGCTCGGCGACAGCGTGGGGAAGCTCGCCCGATCGATGATCTTTCCGTGTTCGTCGCCGATGCTGGCGACCATCTTGGTTCCGCCTGCCTCCAATGCACCCAGTAACATATGGCGTTCACCCTACCTTATTCAAGTTATATGCGATCATTTTACCATATTGATTCCCATCATGGCAAGCATATCGCGCAGGAACACGAAACTGCGGTTTTGGGCGCGTATCACACAGGTTTAACCACGAAACACTGATTTTGCCATTTGTTCTATGATATAATGATTTCATCAAATGGCGCGCATCCTATTCCCAGGGTGCGCGTATGATCGTTGAGCAGATTTTGCTCAACGTTGCGATGATATGAACATGTCGAGGAGGCATCAATTTCCATGAAAACACATGAAACACCCCTGGAGCAGCTGGCGCAAGGACTGCATACCGATCTAAAGACCGGATTGCCCCAAGCGCAGGCGGAGTCTCTCTTGAAGGATGTGGGCCCAAACCAGCTGCAAGGCAAAAAGAAAAAATCCATGTTGCAGCGGTTCTTTGAGCAGTTCAAGGACGCCATGATCATCATCCTCTTGATCGCAGCGGCCATCTCGTTCGTGCTGGCGCTGCAGGGACACGACGCGAAGGAGTTCTTTGAGCCTGCGCTGATCCTGCTGATCGTGGTGCTGAACGCCATCATGGGCGTGATGCAGGAGAGCAAGGCCGAGAAGGCGCTGGATGCATTGAAGAGCATGTCTGCGCCCCATGCGCGCGTGCGGCGCGATGGCAAGGAGCAGATCATCGATGCGGCGCAGCTGGTGCCGGGCGATGTGATACTGGTCGAGGCGGGCGATTTCGTGCCTGCCGATGCGCGGCTGATCGAATCGGCCAATTTGAAGGCGGAGGAGAGCGCGCTCACCGGCGAATCGGTGCCGGTTGAGAAGCATGCCCGCGCCGTGGTGGCCGAGGGCGCGCCGATCGGGGATCGGTTGAACATGCTGTATTCGGGCTGCTCCATCACCTATGGCCGCGGCAGCGCGCTGGTGACCGAGACCGGCATGAATACCGAGATGGGCAAGATCGCGATGCTGCTCTCCCAGGAGGACGACAACCAGACCCCGCTGCAGCAGAAGCTGGCCAAGCTGGGGCGCATGCTGGGCATCATGGCGATCGTGATCTGTGCGGTGATCTTCGTGATGGGGCTGATCTGGCAGATGCCGATCCTGGAGATCTTCATGACCGCTGTCAGCCTGGCCGTGAGCGCGATCCCGGAGGGACTGCCCGCAATCGTGACGATCGTGCTTTCCATCGGCGTGACCCGCATGGCCAAGAGGAACGCGATCATCCGCAACCTGCCCGCCGTGGAGACGCTGGGCAGCGCGTCGGTGATCTGCTCGGATAAGACGGGCACATTGACCCAGAACCGCATGACGCTGGTCAAGGCGTTTGATGCGCAAAATGACCATATGGAACAGATATCGGGCAGCAATTCGGAGGATATCCGCGAGCTGCTGAAATATGCCACGCTGTGCTCGGACGGCAGCATTGCAGTGGACGAAAAGGGCACCGTGCAACATCTGGGCGACCCGACCGAGACCTGCATCGTGCTGGCGGCGCAGGACAATGGCATGACCAAAAAGGCGCTCAATGAGGCATATCCGCGCGAAGCGGAGCTGCCGTTTGATTCGGACCGCAAGCTGATGACGGTCGTCTGCAAGATGAACGACAGGCACGTGGTGATCACAAAGGGCGCGTTCGACAGCTTCGTGGGGCGCGTGACAAGTGGGGACATGGAGCGTGCGAAATCACTGGTGGATCAGCTGGGCAGCGAGGCGCTGCGCGTGCTGGCCGTGGGCTATAAATGGATCGATCAGGTGCCCGAGGATCCCAAGTTCGATGAACTGGAATCGGATCTCACGCTGATGGGTCTGGTGTGCATGATCGATCCGCCCAGGCCGGAGGTGCGCGTGGCGGTGGAGGAATGCAGGCGCGCCGGCATCCGCCCCGTGATGATCACGGGCGACCATGTGGTGACTGCGTCCGCGATCGCGAAGGATCTCGGGATCCAGCAGCCGGGCGATGCATCCATCACCGGCGCGGAGCTGGCCAAGATCAGCGATGACGAGCTGGACAAGGCGGTCAAGACCACCGCCGTGTATGCGCGCGTCTCGCCCGAGGACAAGATCCGAATCGTCAAGGCCTGGCAGCGCCAGGGCGCGGTGGTTTCGATGACGGGAGACGGCGTGAACGATGCACCCGCGCTGAAGGCCGCAGACATCGGCTGCGCGATGGGCATCACGGGCACCGACGTATCCAAGGGTGCGGCCGATATGATCCTGACCGATGACAACTTCGCCACGATCGTGGCAGCGGTCAAGGAGGGGCGCGGCATCTATGACAACATCAAAAAGGCCGTGGCGTTCCTGCTGTCCACCAACATCGGCGAGGTGATCACGGTGTTCGTGGCGATGCTGCTCTGGCATCAGACGCCGCTATTGAGCATGCAGCTCTTGTGGATCAATTTGATCACCGATAGCTTCCCGGCGATCGCGCTTGGGATGGAGCAGGTGGAGGCCGAGGTCATGGATCGCGGGCCCAAACCCAAGGATGAGGGGCTGTTCGCGCATGGACTGGGCATTCGGATCGCGCTACAGGGCGTGCTGTTTGCAGTTCTGACGCTGGTAGGCTTCCAGCTGGGACAACATTTCACCGGACACATCGACGGCGCGCGCACGATGGCGTTCATGGTGCTGTCGCTGTGCCAGCTGGTGCATGCATTCAACATGCGCTCTGACCATTCATTGAAGGACATCGGAATCTTCACCAACAAGAACCTGAATTTGGCCGTGCTGGGCTCGCTGGCGCTGATGGTGGTGGTGCTGTTCGTGCCGCCGGTCGCGATGGTGTTCGGGCTCACGCTGCTGCCCTGGTATCTGTATGCAATCGGGCTGGGGCTGTCGTTGGTGCCGCTGATCGTGATCGAGCTGCTCAAGGCCGTGAAGATCATCCGTGTGAAACAATAAGAGAACCGATTTGAGGGCTGTGAACGCTGTTTCATGGCTCTCTTTTTATGGAATGATGGGATCGGGTGCGCAGCAATGTGAGCCTGTGCATCGCGCGGGTGCAGGCCACATAGAGAAGCCGCCTGTCTTGATCCGATCCATCACCGGGCGCATCCGCATCCATGATGACGACCTCATCAAACTCCAACCCCTTGGCCATGCGGATGGATGCGATGTGGATCGGACCTTCGAAGGTATCTGTATCCTCGGTGATCCGCTGGATGCCCGTGCGATCCGTTATCTGGTCCCAGAGCGCCTGCACCTGTTCATCCGTTTTAAGCAATATTCCGAGCGAGGCATGGATGCCGCTTCGGACCCTGTCGATCGCCTGGTGCAAGATCGCCAGCTGCTCTTGCTTGCTTTGGCATTGGATCACCTCCGGCTCGGGACCATGTCGATCGATCACATCGATTTCGATCTCCGGGCAGAACTGCCGCGCGAAGCGGATGATTTCGCAGGTGGATCGATAGCTTTTGGTGAGCGTCACCAGCCGTGCATCCGGATAGACCCGCATCAAATCCTCCAGCGTGTGGCAGTGGATCGGGTGGATGGATTGACCGAAATCGCCCAGAATCGTCTTTTGGCAGGGGTAGATGCGGTGGATCACGGCGAGCTGGATGGGCGTGTAATCCTGCATTTCATCGATCACCAAATGCCGAACCCGTCCCACATTCTGCAGCCCGAAAAACGCCGCATGCAGATAGATGAACGGATAGACATCGCTCCATTCAATCCGCCCACTCCCGGCCATGATGAACAGCTTTGGCGAATCCAGTTGCTTGATGAACGTTCTGTATAACACCAGCGTGCTCTTGATTTTGCGCATTGATTTTAGTGCTTTCAAGATGGTGCGCGGCGGGGGCAAGCGATCGGAAAGATAGTTTTCGCTCTCGAATCGATCATGGATGTCGTCCGCAATCATTGACAGCCGCTGCATGAAGGGCGTGTTTTTGTATTGATTCAGGCGCGCACTGATCCATTGCGCTGAGACATGATGGGCTTCATAGCGGTATTCACGCGCCTCAAATGCGATGTTGGCCAGATCTTGAACGAAGTCGTCCATCGCCTGAAGGAACGCAGGCGTAGCTTTCGTGCGGGCGCGCGTTGCTTGCGCGGCATGCTGCGCCTTGGATGGGCTGGGCTCCTGATCAAAATCGATCACGCCATCCAGCTGTGCCTTTGCGATATCGGCCAGGCCGAGCGAGAGAATCGGCTGCTCGCCCAGTTCAGGCAGCACGCCCGAGATATAGTCGCCAAAGATCCGGCTGGGGGAGAGGATCGCGACGTGCTCGGCCGTCAAGCGTTGCTTGAACCGATACAGCAAAAAAGCGATGCGGTGTAGCGCGATCGACGTTTTGCCGGAGCCGGCCACGCCCTGAATGACCATCGTCTGCGAGATGTCGCTGCGGATGATCGCGTTCTGCTCTTTTTGAATGGTGGAGATGATCGATTTCATCCTGTCATCCGAGTTCAACGCCAGCTCGCGCTGCAACACATCGTCCTGCATGCTGCCCGATGTCTCGAGCGCATATTCCATGATGCCTTGCCTGATTTTGAACTGCCGCTTGCGCGTCAGATCGCCATCAATGCGACCATGCGGCGCCAGATAATGCGCGCAGCCCACCTCAAAATCATAGAATAGCCCGGCAATCGGCGCGCGCCAATCGATGATTTGCAGCTGCTGCGCATCGGAGAAGGCAAATCGACCGATGTAGTACGGGCAGGGTGTGCCATCCTGCCCTTCGGCAAAATCGATGCGCGCAAAATACGGCGAGTCCATCAGCTTGATCACGCGATCACGGTTCGCGATGGCAAAGGCGCCCGATCGGTCGATCCGAATCAACATCTGCTCGTGCTGTAGCATCTCGTGCGGATCGATCTCGCTTCTGTGTTGCACCATGTATTGCTTTGTGATGCGATATTCTTGTTCCAACTGTCGCACGCTGTTCTCCGCCTCGCCCAGTGCATCTGCAATGCGCTGCTCGATCCATTTCAGGTGCGCAATCTCGTCCGGGAAGGGGATCTGTGCGTTCGCACCGGATGGTATATGATCGGTCATGTCCGTCCTCCTTTGGGGCTTGCTATAAAAAAGTGTAGCAAAAAAACTGGCGAAAGACTAGACTTATATTTCTGTTTGTGATATGGTATATAGTACATGTGACCACATGGACCAAATGGCGATATGGAGCCCATTTTCAACACAAAAAACCCGCAAAACATGGCATTGCGCCGATGTTTTGCGGGTTTTGTATTGCGAATGTGGGCATCGGGGACGCGCGTCAGACCATCAGCATGCTCGGCACCATCTTGCACTCCCTCGCGCGCAGCATGGCGATCAGGTCGTCGATATCATACGGTTTGTCCGGCAGCAGCATGCCGCCGCCGTAGACCTCCCGCACATTGTGCGCGTCCGATCCGGCCAGCATGATCAAATCGTGCTCCATCGCGGTCGCCAGCGCACGCTGATCCCAGGAGACGTCCTCGTGGGACGCGTTGATCACCTCAAACGCATCCACATGCGCATGGTCGGGCACGAACGGCGGGATATAGGGCGCCTGGCGATAGGGGTGCGCATGGCACACGAACGCGCCCGCCTCCCGCACACGCCGCAGGTATTCATCCCCCGACACGCGCGCGATGTCCGGGTTGTCCAGCAAGAACGATTCGTCCAGCCCATACGTCAGATAGTCCGGCCCGTCGTTGCAGGTCTCCCAGCCCTTGAGCACCGTCAGGCCGATCCGATCGCCCACCGCCTTGGCCTCGCGATAGCCGGCGAACAGAAAATGCACCTTTTCGCGCCAGGACATGCTGGGCGGGCAGGCGATGTTGGCATTCATGAAATGGTCGGTTATCACGACCACATCATAGCCCGCATTGCGGCAGGCGCGCGCCATCTCGCCCCCGGTGGACGAGCCACAGGCGCTGGTGTTGGATGTGTGCAGATGCAGTTGGGCAAAGTATTGATTGTTTTTCATAATGTTCCTTTGTCGGTTGGCAATTGTATCAGGTCGCCCATGTGCTGCTCAAACGAGCGCGGGCGGAATACCTCCACGCCGCCGCCGTGGAAGAAGGTCATCTCGCCGAAGTAGATCGTGTCCCCCACCAGATACAGATCGATCCGTATGTGGTGGATCCCCTGGCAAAGCGCCTTCGCGATTTGCAGCATCTCGTCCAGCTTGGGCGGGCGCGGCACATCGTAGGGGATGTTCGGGTGGCGGTTGAACATGTCCTGCTTGACCCAGTTCGGATCGTAGAAATTGCGCGTGTGCTTGGTGTAGCGGTCGGCATCCACGATGACATAGGTGGGCTCGCCCTCAAAGCACATGAACTTATAATCGAACGGCACCGTGCCATCCTCCGCGCCGATGAACTGCTCCACGATGATGCGCGGCTTGACATGCAGATAGGGCCATTCGCGTCCCTGCGGATACCAGTTGCGTTTCATCCAGGCGCGCAATTTGGCTTGCGCCCTCTCGATATTCAGTTTGGATTTGTCCGTCACGATGATGTTGCTGGAGGAGCCGTGTGTGCACTTGATCACAAAGCGATCGGGCAGCGCGTCCCAGTCAATCTCGTCCACCGAATCATAGGACGCGATCAGCGGGATCAGATGCTGCTCGCCAATCTGCGCGCGCACATAGTCGCGTACGGCCAGCTTGTCCACATAGGTGATGTATTCCGGTTTGTGATCGTGCAGCTTGATCCATTGCAGCTTCTCGTTATAGAGCTGCGGGCGCTTTAGATGCAACACGCGCCCCAGCTTGAGGAAATATTGCAGCCGCAAAAACAGCCCGCTCGGCATCCAGCCCAGCCAGCCGCGGCGCGCCATGCCGCACATGATTTCATATAGTCGCAATCGCAAGCGTTCCATTTGATCAGCCGTTCAGCTGCGCGATCGATTGATCCATGCGGCGCAGCGTCTCGTCCTTGCCCAGCAGATACGCGATTTCAATCGCGCCGCCCGGGGTGGATGCCTTGCCCGATATGGCGATGCGCAGCGGCCAGAGCACCTGCCCGTTCTTCATGCCCGCTTCGGCAATGGCCGACATGAGCGTGCTGTGCAGGTTCTCCTCCGTCCAATCGGTGATGCCAGATAGAACCGGGCGCATGGCTTGCAACGCGTTCAGCGCCACAGCCGGATCGGTCTTCATTTTCTTGTGGGTATACAGCTCGTTATCGAATGCGGGCATCTCGGACAGGAAATCCACCATCTCGGGAACGTCCTTGAATACCTCGGTGCGGTTGTGCAGCAGCTGTGCGATGCGCACGAAATCGAACTTGGTCTCGTCCAGCGCCTGCTTCAACCAGGGCGTGGCGGCTTCGAGATACGCCTCGGGCGACAGCTTGCGGATGTATTCGCCGTTGAACCAGGTCAGCTTGTTCATGTCGAAGATGGAGGGAGACTTGTTTAGCCCGTCCAGGTCAAACACCTGCTCCAGCTCATCGAGCGTGAAGAACTCCCGCTCGCTGCGCGGGCTCCAGCCCAGTAGCGCGATGAAATTGATGATCGCGTCTCTGAGATAGCCCATGTCCAGCAGATCCTCAAACGAGGGATCGCCATAGCGCTTGGACAGCTTGCGGGACGAATCGCGCATCACCACCGGCAGATGCACATAGGTGGGCACCTCCCAGCCGAACGCCTCATACAACAGATTGTATTTGGGCGCGGAGGACAGGTATTCCGTGCCGCGCATCACGTGCGAAATCTGCATCAGGTGGTCGTCCACCACGTTGGCGAAGTTGTAGGTGGGCAGCCCGTCGCCCTTGATCAGCACGTTGTCATCCAGCGTGGCGCAGTCCACCTCCACATGACCATACAGCGCATCATCAAACGATGCGGTGCCGGTGAGCGGCACATTCTGGCGGATCACATGCGGTTCCCCCGCGGCCAGGCGCTGCTGCACCTCATCTTTCGGCAGGTGCAGGCAGTGCTTGTCATATTTGTAGGTCTCGCCCTTGGCTTCGGCCTCGGCGCGCGCTTGATCCAGGCGCTCCTTGGTGCAGAAGCAGGGGTATGCGCCCCCCTTTTCGACCAATTCTTGGGCATATTTCGGATATAGGTCGCGGCGTTCGGTCTGAATGTAGGGGCCGAAATCGCCGCCCACGTCCGGGCCTTCGTCATAGGTCAAGCCCGCCTGGTGCATGGAATCATAGATCTTCTGCACCGCGCCGGGCACCTCACGCTCCTGATCGGTGTCCTCAATGCGCAGGATGAACCTGCCGCCCATCTTGCGCGCATATAGATAGGTGTATAGCGCCGTCCTCAGGCCGCCCAGATGCAGATATCCGGTGGGTGAGGGCGCAAATCGCGTACGTACCATCGATATATTCCTCCCTATTTCTTGGCTGCCTTCGCCCAGCTGTCCTTGAGCGGCACGGTGCGGTTATAGACCGGCATGGCATCGGTGGAATCCACGTCCTTGCAGAAATAGCCCATGCGCAGGAACTGGAAGCTCTTGCCCACGTCCGCATCGCGGATGATCGGCTCCACCAGCGCGCCCTGCATGATGCGGATGCTGGTCGGGTTCAGATCGTCGATGAAGTCCTTTGCGGGGGCTTCCGTCTCGGCGAATTCATCGCTCGATTCGATCTCAATGGATTCTTCAGCGGCCTCGTCCTTCAGGATCGGCTCATACAGCCGCACCTCGGCGGGGCAGGCGTCCATGTCGCTCAGCCAGTGCAGTGTGCCCTTGACCTTGCGGTTCGCGCCCTCGGTGCCCGACCTGCTACTCAGATCGACCGAGCAAAGGATCTCGGTGATCTCACCGTTTTCGTCCTTGATCAGCTCTTCGCATTTGATGATGTATGCGCCCTTCAGGCGCACCTCGCCATTCGGCTTGAGGCGGAAGAACTTGCCCGGCGGGTTCTCCATGAAATCGTCCCGCTCGATGAACAGGTGCTTGGTGAAGTGTACCTCGCGCGTGCCCAGTTCAGGCAGCTCGGGATGGTTCTCCATGGTGAGGGTGTCCACCTCGCCCTCCGGCCAGTTGGTCAGTGTCAGGCGGATCGGGTCCAGCACGGCCATGGCGCGCGGGGACGAATTGCCCAGCGCCTCGCGCACGCAGTGCTCAAGCAGCGCGCCATCCACCACCGAATCGGCCTTGGCCACGCCCACGCGGGACAGGAAATCCTTGATGGCGGCAGGGGTATAGCCGCGCCGTCTCATGGCGACCAAAGTGGGCATTCTGGGATCGTCCCAGCCGGAGACATGCCCCTCCTCGACCAACCGTCTGAGCAAACGCTTGCTCATCACGGTGCGGGTCAGGTTCAGCCGCGCGAATTCGATCTGGCGCGGCGGCTGCGCGAAACCGGCCTGCTGCACCATCCAATCGTACAGCGGGCGGTGAATCTCATATTCCATGGAGCACAGCGAGTGCGTGATGCCCTCGATGGCGTCCTGGATCGGGTGCTGGAAATCATACATCGGATAGATGCACCATTTGTCCCCGGTGCGGTGATGGTGCGCGCGCAGGATGCGATACAGCGTGGGATCGCGCATCAGTATGTTGGGGGAGGTCATGTCGATCTTGGCGCGCAGCACGCGCGAGCCGTCCTCAAATTCGCCGTTCTTCATGCGCGCGAACAGATCGAGATTCTCCTCGATGGAGCGATCGCGATAGGGGCTGTTGGTGCCCGGCTTGGTGAGCGTGCCGCGGGTCTGGCGCATCTGCTCGGCCGATTGGTCATCCACATAAGCGACGCCCTTTTTGATCAGGTCGACCGCGATATCATACAGCTGATCAAAGAAATCAGATGCGAAAAACAGCTTGTCCCACTTGTAGCCCATCCACTCGATGTCCCTTTGGATGCCATCCACGAACACCGATTTTTCCTTGGTGGGGTTGGTGTCGTCAAAGCGCAGATTGCACAGGCCATTGTGCTTCAGTGCGATCTCAAAATCGATGCTGAATGCCTTCACATGGCCGATGTGCAGATAGCCGTTGGGCTCGGGCGGGAAGCGGGTTTTGACGTGGTCAAATCGACCGCTGGCCAGATCCTCCTCGACGAACTCTTCGATAAAATTGCTGGTCTTTTTCTCCGTGGCTTCCATGCGGGATACCCCCTCACATTTCAATTCAATAAGTATAGCACGATTTGGGCAAGAATAACAGATGATGAAAGTAAAATCGGACGCTGCGAAGGGGCCATATGGGTGTCAATTTGGCATAGAACCAGCAGTTTAATGCAATCTCCATTGTGTGGACACAGCCAAAATGGTATAATGCCTATAATGCGGGGATTTCGGCTTGTCCGATCTTTCGCGCATGGGATGAACCCAACCGATTGTGGAGGAAAGTCATGTTTGATTTTATTAAGAAAATGCTGTCTGGATCGAACGAAGCCGAGGTCAAGAAGATCTGGCCGCTCGTAGACAAAATTGATGCGCTGGAGCCGCAATTCCAGCAGATGAGTGATGAGCAGCTGCGGGGGATGACCACGCAGTTCCGCGAACGCTATAAAAACGGTGAGACGCTGGATGACCTGCTGCCCGAGGCCTATGCCGTGGTGCGCGAGGGTGCGGTGCGTTCGCTGGGTCAGCGTCCGTTCCGGGTGCAGATGGTGGGCGGCATTGTGCTGCATCAGGGGCGCATCGCCGAGATGAGGACGGGCGAGGGCAAGACCTTGACGGCTGCGCTGCCCGCGTATCTGAATGCCATCCCGGGCGATGGCGTGCACATCGTGACGGTGAACGACTATCTGGCGCGGTTCCACAGCGAATGGATGGGCAATGTGTATCGCTTCTTGGGCATGACGGTCGGGCTGATCGTGCACGATATGGAGAGCGAGGATCGCCAGAAGGCCTACAATTCGGATATTACCTACGCCACCAACAACGAGCTGGGCTTTGATTATCTGCGCGATAACATGGCCACCTATAAAGAGAACCAGTCCCAGCGCCCGCTGAACTTTGCGATCGTGGACGAGGTGGACTCGATTTTGATCGACGAGGCGCGCACGCCGCTGATCATCTCTGGCCAGGGCGAGAAATCTACCGAGATGTATACCCGCGCCGATATCTTTGTGCAGCGGTTGAAGCCGGAGGACGATTACATCCGCGAGGAGAAGCAGAACGCCATCAACCTGACCGAGGAGGGCGCGCGCAAGACCGAGCAGCATTTCGGGATTGAGAACCTGGCCGATGTCGAAAACACCGAGATCCATCACCACGTGCTGCAGGCGCTCAGGGCGCATGCCACGATGAAGCGGGACGTGGACTATGTGGTGCAAAACGGCGAAGTGGTGATCGTGGACGAGTTCACTGGCCGCCTGATGACCGGCCGCCGCTACAGCGAGGGGCTGCATCAGGCCATCGAGGCGAAGGAGCATGTGAAGGTCGCGCGCGAGAGCAAGACGCTGGCCACCGTCACATTCCAGAACTATTTCCGTATGTACAAAAAGCTGTCCGGCATGACCGGTACGGCCAAGACCGAGGAGGAGGAGTTCCGCGGCATCTATAAATTGGACGTCGTGACCATCCCCACCAACAAGCCCATGATCCGCGAGGATGCGAACGACGGCGTCTATACCAGCCAGAAGGGCAAATACAAGGCGGTGGTCGAGGAGATCATTCAGCGGCATCAGACCGGGCAGCCGGTGCTGGTGGGTACTGTCTCGGTTGAGAAGAGTGAGATGGTCTCAAGGATGCTGGATATGCGCGGCGTGAAGCACGTGGTGCTGAATGCCAAGTTCCATGAAAAAGAGGCCGAGATCGTAGCGCAGGCGGGCAAAAAGGGCGCCGTGACCATCTCGACCAACATGGCCGGACGCGGCACCGACATCCTGCTGGGCGGCAACGCCGAATTCATGGCGCGCCAGCAATTGAAGAACAAATACAGCGACGAGCTGCTCGAGGAGGCCATCGGCCACAACGAGGACGTCTCCGATGATGTCAAGCAGGCCAGGCAGGAATTCCAGGATCTGATGAGCCACCACAGAAAGCAGATCGACATCGAGCATGAAGAGGTCGTCAAGGCGGGCGGATTGCACATCATTGGCACCGAGCGCCATGAATCGCGCCGCATCGACAACCAGCTGCGCGGACGCGCCGGTCGTCAGGGCGATCCGGGTTCGTCCCAGTTCTTCATCTCGCTGGAGGACGATCTGATGCGTCTATTCGGCTCCGATCGCATTCAGCCGATGATCGAGAAGCTGGGCGTGGAGGAAGATCAGGCGATCGAATACGGACTGCTTTCAAAGCAGATCGAGAACGCGCAAAAGCGCATCGAGAGCCGCAACTATGACATCCGCAAAAACGTGCTGCAGTTTGACGATGTGATGAACCAGCAACGAAATATCATCTACGGACAGCGCCAGGAGGTGCTCTCGGGCGGCGATATGGAGCAGCGCATCAAAGACATGCGCGATACCCTGATCGAGGAGATCGTGAAGCGCTGCGTGACCGATGCGAACATGCCCGAAACATGGGATATGGACGCGATGAGTGAATATCTGGAGCACATCTGCGTTAGACCGGGCGATGTTCGTCGCGTGTTTGATGTGAACCCCAAGCAGAGCGTCGGGGCGCTGAAGGATGGGCTGACCGAGAAATCGCTGCAGTTTTATCAGGATCGCGTGCAGCTGCTGGGTGAGGCCGGGATCGACATGCGCGAGTTCGAGCGCGTGGCGGTGCTGGGCGCTGTGGATCGACGCTGGATGGATCACATCGATGCGATGGATCAGCTCAGAGACGGCATCGGCCTCAGGGCGTACGGGCATCGCGACCCCTTCATGGAGTATAAATTCGAAGGCTTTGAGATGTTCGAGGAGATGGTTCGCCTGATCCAGGAGGACACGCTCAGACGGCTGTATTTCGCGGTGCTGCAGCAGCGCCCGCTGGAGCGCAAGCAGGTGGCCAAGCCCACCAGCGCCACGCATGCCGCCGCGGGTGGCTCCGAATCCGCCGAGAAGAAACCCGTAAAGGTCGATAAGAAGGTGGGGCGCAACGATCACTGCCCGTGCGGCAGCGGCAAGAAATACAAGGAATGCTGCGGCAAGCCGACCTAGGGCGTGTTTCAAAAGTCCAAAGATGCAGTATACTGCGTCAAATCCGCCATTTCTGCGTTGCTTTCCCTTGAAATACCTCCAGTATTCCCGCAGAAAAGCGCCTTGAACTGACGAATTTCCCTTGCATCCTGCACTCTCTCCCTTTTTGAAACAGGCCCTAAGTGCGAATGAATACCGACTTCGGTCTGAAATGACCATTTTCTCGGAATATCAATATGAAAAGGTGTGATAAATATGATCGAAACCGATGGATTCAAGCAGGATCTGATCGCCATTCGGCAGATGATTGCAGAGGCAGGTGACTCACTTTGACGTGGCTCATCTGCAGGAACAACTGATCGAATACCAGGAGGACATGGCTTCTCCCGGCTTCTGGGACGAGCTGGAGCGCGCCCAGAAGATCAACCAGCGCGCGCATTCCACCGAGCGCAAGATCAATCAGTTCAAGCGATTGAACGCGCGCGCGGAGGATCTGGAGGTGCTGATCGAGCTAGCCGATGAGGCGGACGATTCCTCCATGATTCCTGAAATACAGACCGAAGTCTCTACAATGAAGGAGGAGCTGGAGAAGATTCGTCTGTCCACGCTGCTCACTGGAGAGTATGACCAGAACGACTGCATTCTGGCGCTGCACGCGGGCGCGGGCGGAACCGAGGCGCAGGACTGGACGCAGATGCTGTATCGCATGTTTACGCGATTTGCGGAGCGGATGGGCTTTGCGGTCAAGGAGCTGGACATGCTCGATGGGGACGAGGCGGGCATCAAATCGGTCACGTTTGAGGTATCGGGCGACTATGCCTATGGCTATCTCAGATCCGAGCGGGGCGTGCATCGACTGGTGCGCATCTCTCCGTTCGATTCGGCGGCCAGGCGGCATACCTCGTTTGCGTCGCTGGATGTGGCGCCGGTGATCGAGGACGATGGTGGATTTGAGATCAAGAATGAAGAGCTTCGCATTGATACCTATCGGGCATCGGGCGCGGGCGGGCAGCACGTCAATCGAACCGATTCGGCCGTGCGCATCACGCATTTGCCCACCGGGATCGTGGTGCAGTGCCAAAATGAGCGCAGCCAGGTGCAGAATAAGGAGACCTGTTTCCGCATGCTGCGTGCCAAGCTGGCCGAGCTGAAGGAGCAGCAGCGCCATGAGCAGATGAGCGAGGTCAAGGGCGAGCAGAAGAAGATCGAATGGGGCAGCCAGATTCGTTCCTATGTGTTTCAGCCCTACACGCTGGTCAAGGATCTGCGCACGGGCTATGAGATGGGTGACATTGATCGCGTGATGGATGGCGATCTGGAGGGCTTTGTGACAGCATTTTTGCAGTCAACCTGATGCACTCTGGGGGCGGGCGAGCAGCCTGCCCCCGCGTTGCGTTTGGGATGCTCTCATTTGGTTTATTCTTAATTATAACGCTTCATGCGAAATGGAGGTGCAGACCATGGGCGATTGGCAGGACATCACAAGGCCTCTCATGCAGGACATGCCGGTGTATTCCGGGCATGAGCAGTTCATCAAAACGCAGACGCAGACAGTGGAGAAGGATGGCTATAACCTGACCCATTTCTCCATGGGCGCGCACTGCGGCACCCACATGGATGCTCCTGCGCACTTCCTGCAAGATGGAGCGACAATCGAACAAATTGATTTACAGACGTTGGTCGGTATTTGTGATGTGATCGAGATAACAGACCGAAGTCTGGTAAGCGATATTCCCAATGGCATCGCCAGATTGCTGCTGAAAACCCATGATTTCAAGGGTTTGTCGCCCGAGATGGCACAGACGATCGTGGATCGAGGGGTCAAGCTGCTGGGGATCGACAACATGTCGGTCGCGCCGCTTGATAACGAGGCACAGATCCATAAGATCCTGCTTGGTCAGGGCGTGTGGCTCGTGGAGAACTTAGATTTGAGCCAAATCCAGCCGGGCAAATATGAATGTATCTGTCTGCCGTTGAACCTGGTTGGGTGCGAAGCTGCGCCCTGTCGGGCGCTGATCCGGGAGGTGAACAATGCATGAATAGCGCGCGCGTCAATACGTATTTTTTCATGACGATCGTGCTTACGATCTGCCTGTTCTGCTCGGCATTGATCGGTGCGCTGCTGATCGTGAGCACGGACGCGGGCAATTATAACCGCTATCAAAAGCAGCTGAATGTGTATGATTACGTGGGTGTGAGCGAGGAGGATCTTCGCTGGTCGCAGGCGCTCATGGCGTCCTATTTGCAGGGCGAGGATGAGGCCATGGTCACATTAAGCAAAACCGATGTGAGCATGCTTTGCGTGATGCAGCCCATCTTTAACGAGAAGGAAGTGCATCATATGAAGGACGTGCGCGCGCTGTTTGACCTTGCGCGGCGCGTGCTGATCACGCTGCTATTGATGTCGCTGGTGACGATCGGGATGATGTGCATCGCGCGGTATACCGATGAGCATGCCAAGCGTGAGATTGGCTGGACCGCCTACAATCACGCCGATCGAAACGGGCTGATCGTTGGGCTTGTGCTACTGATTGCGGTGGCAGCCTTTCTGATTTACCAACTGCAGACGGATTTTTACGGCACGTTCTATGTGTTTCATGAGCTGCTGTTTGACAACGATCTATGGCTGCTGAACCCCGATACGGACGCCATGATCCGCATGTATCCGCAGCAATTTTTCGAATGGATCGCGCGGGACATCGGGCTGATGGCGGCCAAGCTGCTACTCATATTGGCGGCGGTTCCGGTCGGGCTTGGCATGTATCGACACATCCGAAAGAGGAGGGCATTTCATGCCTGAGAACCAAGCAATTCGAATCTTGGCCATCGAATCCTCCTGCGACGAGACGGCGGCGGCGGTGGTGGAGAACGGGCGCAAGGTGCTATCCAGCGCCATCGCGTCCCAGATCGACCTGCACGCGCTGTATGGCGGCGTGGTGCCCGAGATCGCCTCGCGCATGCACGTGGAGGCGCTCGATCCGCTGGTGGATCAGGCGCTCCGTCAGGCGAACCTTTCTATAGAAGAGATCGACGCAGTCGCGGTCACCTATGGCCCGGGGCTGGTGGGTGCGCTGCTGACCGGGGTCAGCTGGGCGAAGGCGTTTGCCTACGCGCGCCAGCTGCCGCTGGTGCCGGTGCACCATATCGAGGGGCATGTCAGCGCCAACTACATCGCGCACCCGGATCTGGAGCCGCCGTTCGTGTGCCTGGTGGCTTCGGGCGGGCACAGCCAGATTGTGCAGGTGCTGGATTACGGCGAATATCGGCTGCTTGGGCAGACGCTGGATGATGCGGCGGGCGAGGCGTTTGACAAGGTGGCGCGCGTGCTGGCGATCCCCTATCCGGGCGGGCCGCTGCTGGATGAGCTGGCCGAGCAGGGGGACGATCGGGCGTATACCTTCCCCAAGCCGCACACGCCCGGCAAGTATGATTTTTCGTTTAGTGGGCTGAAGACGGCCGTGATCAACCAGGCGCACACCATCCGCCGGCAGGGCGGGGAGATCCGGGCGGCCGATTTTGCCGCCTCATTTCGGCGTGCGGTGGTGGATATGTTGGTCACAAAGTCGATCGCGGCGGCGCTGGACGCTGGTGCAACCAGGATCGCGGTGGCGGGTGGCGTGGCCGCCAACAGGCTGCTTCGGCGTGAGTTGCTACGCTGCGCGCAGCAGAATGGGCTCGGCTGTTTCATGCCGCCTGTGCATCTTTGCACCGACAACGCCATGATGATTGGCAGCGCGGGATACTACCGATTCATGCGCGGGGAGCGCGCCGATTTGGCGCTGAATGCGCAGCCCAATGCCAAGCTATTTTGATGGATTCACGAATGTGAATGGAGTGGTCGCTGTGATGCGACAGACCTCCATCGTTTTGGCTGATTATGTTGCAGGTAGTTGGATTGCAACGTGCAAAATGGAGCGTGGATTCGGCCGACATTTGCTCATAATGGGGACAAAAACACTGTATAATTGCATACGAATGTTATGAAATGGAAAAACAGACTGAAGTCGAAACGAATGTCTTGACGGATGAATCTTGAAAAATGCAATTGGGTGCAGCAGAATCCACCCCCATATGATCGACGAAATGTGAATAGAATGGCACATAATTCTACACAGAATGGTAATAAACAAAGAAATCCGGCAAGGATTGTAAAAATCATCGCGAAATCGAAGTTGAAAGCAAACTGAAGTCTGGAAATGAAGGCATAAAAAATACCAGATCCTGTGGATAACTTGCTCAATTCACAGCTTTCAACAACCGAAAATGTGGAAAACGGCATCAAAACGCCTGTTTTAAGGCTTTTATTGTGGATAAGCCTGTGGACAATGTGGATTATTTGGCCTGTGAGCGGTGATACAAATATATGCATGCATCAAAATGGTGTCAATCCTGCAAAAAAACAATCGGTTTTTGCTTGACAAATCACAAAATGCGGTTGAACCGTGGGCTGAGCATCTGATATACTGTGCACATGCGGATGAATTTGTCATATCCGATGCGTAGGGATTCAATTTTTCTTCATTATAGGGCGGGAGGGTACCACCATGCAGAAGCACCTCAACCTGTTATGCTTTGACTTTGGCGCATCCAGCGGGCGTGCGATTTTGGGCGTGTTTGACGGGGAGAAGATCGAGCTGACTGACCTGCATCGATTTTCAAACGATCCGGTCAAGCTGAATGACCGCCTGGTGTGGGATGTGCAGCGCTTCCTATATGAGATGAAGCAGGCGCTCACCAAGGCGGCCAAGACCGGCCTGAAGATCGATGCGATTGGCATTGATACCTGGGGGGTAGACTATGGGCTGATCGGCGTGGACGGTAATTTGGTGGGTATCCCGGTGCATTACCGCGATGAGCGCACCGTAGGGCTCATTGAGGAGGCCGCAAAGATCATGCCCAAGCAGCAGATCTTTGAGCGCACGGGATTGGCGTTTTTGGAATTGAACACGCTCTATCAGTTGCTTGCGATGATCCGTGAGGACGATCCGCAGCTGAAGATCGCGGACAAGCTGCTGATGATGCCTGATCTGCTGAGCTATTTTCTGACGGGCGAGATGGCGACCGAATACACCATCGCCAGCACCAGTCAGCTGATCGATCCGGGCACGCGCGATTGGTCGGACGAGATATTGGATGCGTTTGGGATTCCGCGCCATCTGATGACCAAGATCCAGCAGCCGGGCGAGGTGCGCGGCGTTCTGCTCAAGGAGATCGCAGATGAGGTGGGGCTCGATCAGGTGCCCGTGATCGCGGTGGCCTCCCATGACACGGCATCTGCCGTGGCGGCCGTTCCGGCATCGACGGAGAACTTTGCATTCCTCAGCTCGGGCACATGGTCGCTGCTCGGCACCGAGATCAAGGCGCCGATGCGGGACGTGAAGCTGATGGATGCCAACTATTCCAACGAGGGTGGCCTGTGCGGTACCACCCGATTGCTGAAAAATATCATGGGGCTCTGGATCATCAGCGAGTGCCAGCGCGAATGGGATCGCCGCGAGGATGCGGTGGACATCGTGGAGCTGGTGCGCAGGGCGGAGGCTGCCGAGCCATTCTTCGCGGTGCTGAATGTGGACGACCCCAGCTTCAACTTGCCGGGTGACATGCCCGCGCGCGTGCAGCAGTATTGCGAGCGCACCGGCCAGCGCGTGCCCAAGGGACGCGGCCAGATCTCCCGCGTGGTCTATGAGAGCCTGGCGCTCAAATATCGCTGGGGCGTGGAGCGGCTGGAGCAGGACCTGCTGGGACATGCGCTGGATGCGTTCCATATCGTGGGCGGCGGCAGCAAGAACAAACTGCTCAACCAATTCACCGCAGACGCGCTTGGAAAGACCGTCTATGCCGGACCCAGCGAGGGAACCGCCATCGGCAATCTGCTCGTGCAGGCGATGGGACTGGGTGCCATCGAGGATCTGGCGGCGCTTCGGCGCGTGGTCAGGCGCAGCTTCCCGGTCGAGCAGTATCAGCCGTGTGCCGATCGCGCCGGTTGGGACAAGGGCTATCAGACCTTGCTGGGGCTGCTGTAAGATGAGGGAGATGCAATTGATGCAAGGACAGATCGACCGCCCCGCCATGCCAAAGAACGGGCAGATCCCTGGTTCATTGGAGCTGGCGTTTCTGGGGGACACGGTGTATGATCTGTATGTCAGGGGTCGCGCGGTGGCGCATGGCGGCAGGATGAAACAGCTGCATGGGGCATCGGCCAAGTTGGTGTGCGCAGCGGCGCAGAGCCGCGCACTCGATCGGATTGAGCCGATGTTGACCGAGGCGGAGCAGGGCGTGATCCAGCGTGCGCGCAACGCCAAGCAGAAGCCGCCCCGAAATGCCGATCCGGCGCAATATCATCGCGCAACCGCGCTGGAGGCGCTGATTGGATACCTATACTTATCAGGAGACATCGCGCGGCTGGATCAGCTGATGCAGTGTGCGCTGGACGAACATGAAGAGGGAGATAACACACATGGCATATAACAATGGCGGGCGCGGCAAGGACACACGACCCGCGAAGCAGAGTGGACAGGGCGGATATGGTCAGGGCGCGCGGCGCTCGGGCAGCAAGCACAAAGACGAGGTGTTTGATGGCGCATCCACCAGACCCACGCGCGGCAAGACATCGGCGGAGAGCTTCTTCGAGCGCACCGACCGCAGCACTTCGAAGGCGCAGCGCCCGGCAGGCAAGTCGTTCGAATCGCGTCCCTATGGCGGCGACAAGCGCCCGGCGAGCAAGCCCTATGGCGACGATCGACGTGACCAGCGCCCGGCGGGCAAGCCCTATGGCGATGATCGACGTGACCAGCGCCCGGCGAGCAAGTCCTATGGTGGAGATCAGCGTCCGGCAGGCAAGTCATTTGAATCGCGGCCCTATGGTGGGGACAAGCGCCCGATTGGCAAATCCTATGGCGACGACAAGCGCGGACAGCGCCCAGCGGGCAGATCCTATGGTGGGGATCAGCGTCCGGCGGGCAATGGCTATGAGCCGCGACCGTATGGTCAGGCACCTGCAAAGCCCTATGAGCGCAGCTATGGCGCGGGCATGAGGCCGAATACCCCGCCCCCCAGGCGTGCCGTGCAGACAGGCAATGCCGTGCCGCCCTCCGTGCAGGATGACTCGTTTGAGGATGTGCGCGCCTTCCAGCCCGAGATGGAACAGGGCGACATGCGCGAGAACATGCTGGTGGGCAGAAATCCCATCCGCGAGGCCATCAAGGCCGGTCGTCAGATGGAGAAGTTGCTCGTGCAGCAAGGCGAACTGAGCGGCTCAGCGCGGCAGATCGTGGCCTGGGCGCGCGAGGCGCACATCGTGGTGCAGTACGTAGACAAGGTACGGCTGGATCAGCTGTACAGCAACCATCAGGGCATGATCGCGTTCGTCTCGGCGGCGCGCTATCATACCGTGGAGGACATCCTGGCTTATGCCAAGGAGCAGGGCGAGGAGCCGTTTGTGATCGTGCTCGATGGGATCACCGATCCGCACAATCTGGGCGCCATCATTCGCACCGCCGAATGCGCTGGGGCACACGGCGTGATCATCCCGGAGCGGCGCAGCGCGGGGCTGAACCCGGCGGCCGTGAAGGCCAGCGCAGGCGCATGCGAATATCAGCGCATTGCGAAGGTTGTGAACCTGTCAAGGACGCTGGACGAGCTGAAAAAGCAGGGGCTTTGGGTGATCGGCGCGGATATGCAGGGCGACCCGATCGCGCAGGCCGACCTGAGCGGCGCGATTGCGCTGGTGATCGGTTCGGAGGGTGAGGGCATCGCGCACCTGGTGCAAAAACAGTGCGACAAGCTGGTTTCGCTGCCGCTGAAGGGGCATATCGATTCACTCAATGCATCGGTGGCCGCGGGCGTGATGATGTATGAAGTCATGCGCAAAAGGGGACATTAAATGGCTGCGCACATGAGAAAGCGGCTGCTCATTGTGGATGGATACAACGTGCTCAATCAGGGCGTGGCGTATCTGAGCGGCAAGCCGCTGGACGATGCGCGCGATCGGCTGATCCGCGAGCTGCATGACTATGCCGCCTACAGCGATCAGCAGCTGACGCTGGTGTTTGATGCCTGGCAGTCGGACAGAAAGCAGCGCACAATCGAGCGCACGGGGCATATCACCGTGGTGTTCACCAAACGGGGTGAGACCGCTGACCAGTACATCGAGCGCCTGTGCGATGAGCATGCGCGGGATGTGGATCTGGGGCGGCTGGAGATCCGCGTGGCCACCTCCGACGGCGTGGAGCAGACGATCGTGTTCGGCAGGGGCGCAACGCGCATCCCCGCGCGGGAGCTGCTGATCGAGATGGATCAGATGCGCAGCACGGGCGTGCACGCGGGCAAGGATAAGACCCCGAAAAAGAGTACGGTAATGGATGGCCTGCCGCCCCATGTGCGCGAGCAGCTGGAGCGCATGCGGCGCGGGCAGATGTGAAACAATCAACATCCGGGAGGACGATGATTTGGTATTTGATGAACGCTTTTCGAACCTGACCGACGAGCAGATCGTGAAGCTGGCGCAGGCGGCGGATGGTGCGGCGCTCGAGTATCTGCTGAACAAATATAAGAACTTTGTGCGAAGCAAGGCGCGCAGCTATTTTCTGATCGGCGCGGATCATGAGGACATCGTGCAGGAAGGCATGATCGGGCTGTACAAGGCCATCCGCGATTATAAAGAGGAGAAGCTCAGCTCGTTCCGCGCGTTTGCGGAGCTGTGCATCACCCGCCAGATCATCACCGCCATCAAGACCGCGACCAGGCAAAAGCACATCCCGCTCAATTCCTATGTATCGCTGAACAAGCCGATCTATGACGAGGAGTCCGACCGCACACTGCTGGACGTGATCACCGAGGGCTGGGTCGCCAACCCGGAGGAGATGCTGATCCATCGGGAGGACATCGGCGCCATCGAGGGCAAGATCGGGGAGATGCTGTCCGGGTTGGAACGCCAGGTGCTGCTTAGCTATCTGGAGGGCAAATCCTATCAGGAGATTTCAGAGGAGATGGGCAGGCACGTCAAATCGATCGACAACGCGCTGCAACGCGTGAAGCGCAAGCTGCAAAAGTTCCTGGAGGATAAATAGACCGCAGCGATGCCGCGAAATATATATTTTTACGTGCATGTGCCGTAAATTGAGGTTGACAAACGTCATCCATTCTATTACAATGTATGCCGTATGATAAGCGGGCGTGCGGGTGTAGCTCAATGGTAGAGCTCCAGCTTCCCAAGCTGATCACGTGGGTTCGATTCCCATCACCCGCTCCATACAA
>JAJDGF010000088.1 GCA_030265545.1 Eubacteriales bacterium OttesenSCG-928-N13 | reverse complement strand
CCATATAATGCATCTCAAATGCGGCGGTGACCAGCTCATTGGGCAGATCGGAATAGCTCAGATACGCAAGCGCCCTCAGCGCCAGCGAAAACAGCTCCGGACAAGGCTGCTCGGGCAGCGCCGCCAGCAGCAGCAGGTGCGCATAATAGGTGGCATGGATCAGCTTGTCATAGTCCTCACGAATGGGATAATAGCTCTGGTTGATCTGGCACTGGCTGAGCGTGAGCCCGGCCTTGGTGGAGACAAACGTGAATTCCCCCGCGCAGAACATCTCCGTGGCATTCATCAGCGGCGATTTCGGGCGCTTCACGCCCCGCGCGGAGGCATCCAGGCGCCCGTGCGTGGGGGAGATCAGCGTGACCATTCGGTCATAATCGCGATAATCGCTGCGCCGAAGCACCAGCGCATTGGTCACAAGCATGCTCAGTCCTCGTATCCCAGATTTTTCAGGTCATTTGTGCGGTTGCGCCAGTCCTCGCGCACCTTGATCCACAGCTCCAGCATCACCTTGGTGCCCAACAGCCGCTCGATATCATGGCGCGCGGCGGTGCCGATCTTTTTGAGCATCGCGCCCTGCTTGCCGATGATGATCGACTTGTGGGAGGAGCGCTCGCAATAGATGGTGGCATGGATCTCGGTCAGGGTATCGCTCAGCTTTTTGATGGACATCATCTCCACGCCCACGCCGTGCGGGATCTCCTCGCGCAGGTTCAGCAGCGCCTTTTCCCGAATGATCTCGGCGCAGATGATGCGTTCCGGCTGATCGGTGATCATGTCGTCCGGGAAATATTTCGGCCCCTCAGGCATGGCATCCATCAGCACCTGATAGAGTACATCCATGTTCTCGCCCGTGCGCGCGGACACCGAGACCACCTGGTCAAACCCGATGTCCTTTAGCGTCGCCAGCTGCGGCATCAGCTGCTCCGGCGTGACCAGATCGATCTTGTTCACGGCCAGCACCTTGGGGCAGTTCATGGCGGACATCTGCTCAATCACGGCGCGATCACCCGCACCAATGTGCTGCGCATCCACCACCACCAGCACGCCGTCCACGCCCTCGCGCGCGCCCTCGGCGGTCTTGACCATGTATTCGCCCAGCTTAGTGCGCGGCTTGTGCAGCCCGGGGGTATCCACAAATACGATCTGCCCATGCTCGCGCGAAGCCACGCCCAGGATCTTGTTGCGCGTGGTCTGCGGACGGTCGGACACGATCGCCACCTTTTCGCCCACGAAATGGTTCATGATGCTGCTTTTGCCCACGTTGGGCCGCCCCATGATGGCCACGAAACCGGATCTAAAGGGTTGGTTTGTCAAGGTCTGTATCCTCCTGTATCCTGTGTTGTCATTGTTGTAAATCATGCGGGCCGAAGGAATGGGGCAGCAGCTCGGATAGCTTGACCACCTGATATTCGCCCGTCTTGGCCGCGCCGCAAATCACGCGCATATCGGCAGAAAACTCATTGAGCACCTGGCGACACACGCCGCATGGCCAGGCGGGTGCGTCCTCGCCCACGACGGCGATTGCGCTGAATGCCTGCGCGCCCTGCGTCACGGCGGTCACCACCGCTGTGCGCTCCGCGCAGATCGTGGCGCCATAGGAGGCGTTCTCCACGTTGCAACCCTGAAAGGTACGGCCATCGGTTGCCAGGATGCACGCGCCCACATTGAAATGAGAATAGGGCGTGTATGCCATCTTGAGTGCCTCGCACGCACATTGAAACAGCTGTTGATCGGTCATTTCTATTCCTCCTTGGCGGCATCCACCCGCTCGCGCGATATCCCGATCCCATCGAGCGCACGCTCCTCCATTTGGCGCATGACGCGCTTGTCTTGCTCCGTCTCATGGTCATACCCCATCAGATGGAACTGCGCATGCGCGCATAGATAACATAGCTCGCGCGCCAGCGAATGCCCGTATTCCTCGGCCTGCCGCATGGCAGTGGGCAGCGAGATGGCGAAATCGCCCAGGCTCATCAGCCCGCTCTCCGGATCCCGCTCGTGCCGCAGCTTGCGCAGCGCATCGTGCGCGGTCTGCCCCATGCGATACTGGATCGATGGGAAGCTGAGCACGTCGGTCGCTCGGTCAATCCCGCGAAAATCACGATTGATCACACGAATTTGCTCGTCGTCCAGCAGCCGCCCAAAGCTGATCATCTCGGGCACGCCCTCCGCATCCGTGCAGGCGCGGGAGACGCGACCGAGCAGCTCTGTCAGCCCCTCTGGCGCGCCGGTCGTCTCGATGGATAGCTCGATCATGATTCGTCCTCTTGCTCCTGCTCCCCGTCCGCGGTTGGCAGCTCATGCAGCATGTTCGGATCAACCGTCAGCGGCTCGGGCGTCTGCTCGGGCGGCAGCACGATCTTGGGTTTTTCATGCTCCTCAGCGGAGGGGGCTTCCTCGGGTTTCGTAGCGGGCGGCAGCACGATCTTGGACTTTTCATGCTCCTCAGCAGAGGGGGCTTCCTCCAGTTTCGCTTCGGCAGGGCTTTCGCTCGGCTCCTGCTTGGTCTCCCCGACGGACTGCTCCTCCAGCCGATTGCGCACGGGGATGTCCACGGTCGGGTATTCGATGCGCTCGTGATAGATGCCGTTGAGCACCTGCATGAACGCCTCACAGATTAGGTTCAGATCGCGGAAGGTCAGATTGCACTGATCCAGCTGGCCGTCCTCCATCTTGCTGCGCACCAGGCGCTGGATGGTCTGCGCGATCTTGTCGGTGGACGACTCACCCATGGCGCGCACAGCAGCCTCCACGGTATCCGCCAGCATCACGATGGCCGCTTCGCTCTTTTGTGGGCGAGGCCCATCATAGCGGAAATCGGCGATATCCACATCCCCGCCCTGCTTCACAGCCTTGTCATAGAAGAACAGCACGGGCGTGTCCCCATGATGCTGCTGGATGATCTCTTGAATCGCATAGGGAATGCGCGCCTTCTGCGCCATCTCCACACCATCACGCGGGTGCGCGGTCAGGATCGCGGTGGAGACCCTGGGATCGGTTCTGTCGTGTGGGTTGTCATGGATCTGGTTTTCTTTGAAGTAGATGGGGCGCTTGAGCTTGCCGATGTCATGATAGTAGGAGCCCACGCGCGCCAGCATGCCATTCGCGCCCACGGCGTTGGCGGCTGCCTCGGCCAGGTTGGCCACCACCATCGAATGGTGATAGGTGCCGGGCGCCTCCAGCATCAGCCTTCTGAGCAGCGGCTGGTTGGGGTTGCTCAGCTCGGCCAGTTTCACATTCGTATCCAGGTTGAATAGCAGCTCCAGCACAAGCTGGAACCCGATGCACAATACCGCGCTCCACAGCCCGCTGGCTGCCGACTGCACCGCCCAGCTCATCATGTTGTTCACGATGGTCTCGGTGCCGTCAATCAGCACCACGCCAATTGTAACCAGCGCATTGATCACGCCCACCATCAGCCCCGCCACCAGCACTGACACACGCTGACGGCGATTGCGGATCACCACCACGCAGCAGGAGCCGGAGATGAACGAGGCCAGCATCACGCTGAACATGGGCGTGGTGAACATGCCACCATCGCTGGAGGCCAGCAGCCCCGCGATCACCGACAGCACCAGATTGACCATGAGCGCCAGCCGCGATTTGAGCAGCAGCGTGGTCAGCATTGCGCCCAGCACGACGGGCATCAAATGCGGGCTGATCAGCCGCGAGGCCAGCGACATGCCCACGACCAGCAAACAGATGATCGCGATCAGCGCAATCTTCCTGGGGTCGTTCCAAATGCTGCGTTCAAACGTGCGCAGATACAGCGCCATCATCAGCCCAAGCAGCAGCAGCACAATTGCGAGCCCGATATACAGCTTCATGCCCACGCCGCGATCCTTCAGCATGTTCAGGCTGTTCAGCAGCTCGATGTTGGATGCGGTCACCACGTTGTTGGCGCGCACGATGGCCTGTCCCTTCAGATACATGGGCGGGTTGGCCTCGATCTCGTCACGCGCTCGCGCGCGCTCCTCCTCGATCTTTTCGGTGTCCAGCAGCACGTTCGGATGCATGCAATGCCGCATCACAACACCATAGACCGCGACCAGCGGATCGGGATAGCCATCATTGCTCAGATCGCGCTTCATCTTGGACAGCGCCTCTTGCTCCTGTCCTTCGAGCAAGCCGCCACTGAGCGTCTCGCGCATCAGTAGCAGCGCATCGGTGGACAGCTGCGAAAGCATGCTGCTGTCCGCCTCCACCAGCAGCCGGACCTGATCGTCCGTCAAGGCCAGATCGGATGGCAGCATGGTGCGCGCCGAGCGCAACATCTCATCGGTGGCGGTATCGGCCTTTGTGTTGCCCAGCGTTCTGAGTGCGGGCAGCCCGTCAATCGTGCTTGTCAGCGCGGTCAGATCATTCATCACCACCGGCATGACAGTGGCGTCGTTGTTATACGACAGCGGCACCTTGCGCTCAGCTTCGTCGATCATGCGCTTTTTCTCGGTCTCGTCCACCACGTTTTTGGTGGCGGTGATGGTGACATAGGACACCTCGCCCACCTTAAAATCGTACTGCTCGGGCGTGACGCTCATCGCGACCGCAGCAAACAGCAGCGCCAGTGTGACGATCGCAATCAGCAGCGCCAGATAGGACGGCCTTACGCTCCATCGAGCCTTTTTCGTTCGCATACTATGACCCCCTTAGCGCTTCGCGCCCGGCTTGTCATGGCGCTCATAGGCGCGCACGATGGCCTGTACCAGTTCATGGCGCACCACATCGCGGTGTGTCAGGGTGATGATGGCGATGTCGGGCACGCCCTTGAGCACCTCGACCGCCTCGGTCAGACCGGATTTTTTGCCGGTGGGCAGGTCGATCTGGGTGACATCCCCGGTGATGACCATGCGCGAGCCCATGCCCATGCGCGTGAGGAACATCTTCATTTGTTCGGAGGTGGTGTTCTGCGCCTCGTCCAGGATGATGAACGCGTCATTCAGCGTGCGGCCACGCATATACGCCAACGGCGCCACCTCGATTGCGCCCCGCTCCACCAATCGCTGATAGCCCTCCATGCCCGTCATCTCATGCAGCGCGTCATACAGCGGCCTCAAATACGGATCCACCTTCTGCTGCAAATCGCCCGGCAAAAAGCCCAGCTTCTCGCCCGCTTCCACCGCAGGGCGCGTCAGGATGATGCGCTCCACGTCCTTATTTTTCAGCGCGACCACCGCCATCGCAATCGCCAAATAGGTCTTGCCCGTGCCGGCAGGACCGATGGCGAACGTGGCGGTATGTTTCTTGATGGCATCCACATATTGCTTCTGCCCGAGCGTCTTGCATTTGACCTGCTTCCCGCGGTTGGTGATGGCGATCACGCCCGACATGATCTCGTCGATGCGTTCCACATTCCCCTCGCGCGCCAGCTCCACTGCATAGCGGATGCGGGATCGATCGACCGGCTCGCCGCGCTTCACGATCTGCTGCAAGCGCAGCAACACCGCCTTGCACAGCTCGGCCTTGTCCTCGCGCCCGATGATGGAAATCTCGGTGCCATGCACATAGATCTCCACATCCAGCTCCTGCTTGAGCAGGTCAATGTTCTCGTCCCGAAGCCCAAACAGATTGATGAATTGATCTGGCTCCTCGATCACGATGGTGGTCTTAAATGGTGTGGTTTCCAATCAACTGCCCCCTGTTTTCAGCGCGCTGCGGCTGACCGCAATGTTCTGGTGGATCTCCACCACGGCACGCGCAATCATTCTATCCCCCTCTATCATACTATAATCTACCCATTTGTCAATAATTTCAGCATAAGAAGGCACCTTCAAAAGCGCCTGATCCATCGCAATTTGCTGCAATTCGGCCTTTAGTGCCTGTTCATCGCGATATTTTTGGGTGCTTTGGGTCTCTATATGGCGGGTGCGGACGATCTGGAGCGGCAAAAACAGCCCGCCCACGGGTAGCTTCTCCACCTGCTCCAGCTCCTGATCGAACCGCGTGCCCGTCAGAAGCGGCAGCGAGTATTCCATCAGCCGCAGCTCGCTTTCAAGCGACGTGCGCCCGGTCGGTATATGCTCCTCATAGCCAATACTGGCGCTGGCCTGACCGGTCACCCACACGCGTGCGACCGCCTCACCCAGCGCGCATACGCCGTGGGTCAGATCGTCCGTGACGCGCTCCTCGCCCCGAATCAGCAGCTGCCCGCGCCGCACCGTATCGCCCGATTTCACGGCAGCCTCCCCGGTGAACGCGTTCAGCGTGACCACCACGCCATCCCGCGCGGCGACCAGATCCCGCGCGCCATCGATCTCATACAGATCGGGTTCGGGCAGCTCGCGCACGCTCTGTATCTGCAGCCGCACGCCATTCAATCGCGCACCCACGAACGCATAGTCCCCGCCCACCGCATACAGTGCGCGCTCGATTTCGCGCGTATCCAGCCGCGCCAGCGGGGTGCCCGGACGGATCCCCATCTGGCTGAGCTCTTGGGCAAAGACCTGCGCGCCGTCATCGGGCAGATCGATCAGCCACAGCCTGGACAGTGCGAGCGACATGAACGCCATCGCAAGCGCCAGCGCAATCGGCAATGACAGCCGCTCTCGCAGCATGTGCCACGCGCGGCTCCTGCCTGTCCTGCCCACGATGGCCACATCCAGCTGATACCGCTCAGCCAGCTTGAGCAGCTTTTGGCTGTCCTGTTCGGTGACGAAAAACATCGCCTCTCGGTCGGAGGTGCGCGAAACATTGCGCAATTCCGCCCCCTCGGCCAGCGCCCGCTGCAAGAAGCGCTCCAGCATCAGCCCGCGCAGCCGCATCTTCACATCAGCCGCCATGCTCATCCTCTTCCTGGGCGCTCGGCAGCTCCACGGCCGTGATTATGCCGCGCACGGTCAGCGCATCCGGCCTGACCTCCGCCAGCATCAATCCCTGACCATGCAGCGTAAGCACGCCCTGTTTGGTCATCAGGCGCACGCGCTGTTCATCAAATTCTATGATCCCGGTATGGTTTTCGATCATCGCGCGACGCCCGCCCGCCAGCATCACGCGCGGCTGGGAGCCGGACGCCTGTTCCAGCCATTCCAGCGCCGGGAAGCCCTGCCGCATCGGTTTGATTCGCGTCCGCTGGGGCATAGACATCACCTCCCCAGAACCATATGCGGCAAAGGGGGGCAACATACATAAAGCGTGTTGGAGATCTTCAACACGCCCTTCATCAACTTACAAGGCAGAACCCCCCTGATGCCATTTCGGGCATCGTATGGGAATCCTGCCAATGTGCTATATTGGAAGCGTTTTATGCGTATCGGATCCTGATTGCGGCCGAGGTCATATCAGGAGCATGGTCGGCATAGATAATCTACGCCTCGATCGGCTTGGCGTTCGCCAGCAAGTACTGCTCGGCTTCCTGGCACCAGAGCCCGTTGTTGGCACCGCACAACCTGGCCAGTTCTTTGAAAAGGGGGTCGGTCTCGCCCAGCTTCTCGAAATCATCGATGGCAGTGAGCGGCAATGAGATGTTGGTATAGATCAACTTCTTACCGCCCGGAATCTTCGGAAGATTCAGCGTGGCCTCCGCGGTGGCATCCAGGCCACCAATGTGGGTCAGCATGCCTGCCGGATTGAGCTTACCCTGGGCTATCATCTCGAGCGATTCGAGCATATCCTGGGTATTTCCGCCACTGGTTCCCACGATATGGGTTGACGCATAGTGCACATTGTAAAAGTTAAACAACGCGCTCAGGTTCGGGTTGGTCGGGCCAGCGAAGAAGTTCAGGCATCCGTCATGTGCCAGAATTTTGTCGCCCTGTTCGATCACCGCGGGCACCGGCGCGAACACAAGCACATCATCGTAACCCACGTCGCCAGTCAGTTTGCGCAAATCCCCGATCGGATCGTCGCCGGACGTATTCATGTAGATCAGCTTCACGCCGTGCTGCGCGGCCTCCTCGACGGTATAGATCGATTGTGCACGATCGAGTCTATCCTGGTCGATATCGGTGATCACCAGCAATCCGGGCTTTCTGTCGCAATGAATCGCATAGTCGATCGCGCCCAGCCCCATGGGGCCAGCCCCTGCCAGGATCGCCATCGTGCCGCCCTCACGGATGCCCATGTCGTGCTCATACACGCCATAACGCGTGTGATACTGCGCATGGAACGTGCCCACGATGCAGCTCAGCGGCTCCGCAAGGGAGCCATAAAAGTAGGACTCCGCCCGATAGGGCAGCAGGCAATTCATCTCCATGACTTCGGGCGCCATGATGGCATATGTGGCGGCGCCGCCCAGATAGGGGTAGGCGTAGCCGGGTGTGGCCATCGAGCCCTTATAGTTCAGCGCCGGCTGGATGCCGAATTTATCGCCCGGCTTGAACTGATCCTGCCACTTGCTGCCGACCTCAACAATCTCACCGCAGAACTCGTGCCCGATGATGATCGGATTGGTGGCGATGTCATCGGGCACACGCTTGTGCTTGGAGCCCTGGATCGCCGCCTTGTAGCTGGACATGCAGATGCTGTCTGAAATCACCTTGACCAGGATCTCGTCCTCCTTGATGGGGGGCAGCTCAAAGCTCTCCATCCGAAGGTCATTCACGCCGTACAGTCTGACTGCTGTGGTTTTCATGTGCCCATTCCTCCTACTATATCCTGTCTCTCATCCGGAGAATCGCCGCGCGAAATCATGCTTCGCCGGCGGGTTCCATCACCATATCATAAAGGGGCGTACCCTCTTCGATGCCGGACACGCGCCGAAGCGCTTCGATCAGCCCCTCATCCCGCACGATCTGCTGCACCCACAGGGTGCCCTCATCATCGCCCTGATAATCGAATCCACGCCGAATCGCATGCGCGATGGTGGTTGGGTTGCCGCCGTGCTTCATGCTGAGCAGCGCCGAACCCACCAGCCGATCGTCATGGCCCAGCTTGCGCCGCGTATCGGAGCCCAGTCGCACAAGATCGTCCGAAATATAGGGATTTTCGAGCAGCGAGATC
>JAJDGF010000087.1 GCA_030265545.1 Eubacteriales bacterium OttesenSCG-928-N13 | reverse complement strand
TTACTGAACCATTGCCCGCCGACAAACAGCCGACGCGCGCGAATATCATGGTCACGCGGGAAATTCACGCGGGCGCAACCTTCAAAGTCGAGGTATCGAACAATCCGTTCGACGTGACACCCGTATGGGAGGATTGCACGAACGCAGTATTGCGCGGGATGGCGCACGTTTTCGAAAACACTTCGAACGCGTCAACGTCCTTCGGCTTGAATGTCCGCGTAACCGTCGAGCGCGGTTCGGCGCTTGAAACGTGCTGGGTATCGGGGATCGGAGGTAATTTCGAATGAGTGTAACGCACAGAAAAGACAAGCCGGACGAAACGGCGGCAATCAAAGAGGAAATGCAAGAGGTTAAAGCGGCGGGCGAAAGCACCGTCGCTTTGCTTTCCCTATCTTTCAAAACGCAGATCATACAGGATCGAGCCGCGAAAACGAATGCGATCACCGACGAAATGATCTTGCAGTCGGCGGAGCTTATCGAATACGACGACTTCAAGGACAAACACGAATATAGCACGATCGGCGAAATCTTCAAGTTCGACGATCTGTATTTCGAGGTTATCGCGAAGCACACGTCGAACGCGGTGGCTTATCCGGTAAAAACGACCTTCGCTTATTATCGCCATATCGAGCTTTCGGCGGCGGGGACAATCGACGATCCGATCCCGTATCCGGAAGGCGCGGGGATCGTCGTAAACGTCGTAGCGGGCAAATATTACAGCTACGGCGGCGAAGTCTACCTTGCGAAAGCAGATATGCCGAATTGCGTATACCCTCCAAATACGGCGGGTATGTGGCAATGGGAAAAAGTGAAATAGAGGTGAAGGCATGGAAACTATGTTGACGGTGATTTCGGTTATTAGTACGGTTTGCGCAATCGCCTTCGGGTATGCGGCTTTCAATCGCAACAGAAAGAAGGACGAAGAAACCGAGGGTAAAGCGACGGGAACAATTTTAACCGAATTAGGGTACATCAAAGGCGGTATCGACGACGTAAAGAGCGAACAGCGCGAGCAACGAAAGACGAATACGGAGTTCGTCGAAAGGCTTGTCGCGGTTGAAGCGTCGGCGAAACAGGCGCACAAGCGCATTGACACAATGGAGCATTAAGCAAATTTCGAACGGAGGTATTCAAATGGCAGTTATGAAAGCGTCGGCACTTGCTGACAAGCTGGTTAATATCGCGAAGAATTACAAAACGCTTTACGTTATGGGTTGCTTCGGTGCGCCTATGACGGCGGCGAACAAAACGCGATATTGCAACAATCACACTTACAACAAGCAATCCGCCCGAACAGCCATGATAAAGGCGGCGACCGCCGATACATTCGGCTTTGATTGCGTATGCCTTATCAAAGGCGTTTTGTGGGGCTGGAATGGTGACGCTTCGAGGAACTACGGCGGCGCGTCCTACGCCGTGAACGGCGTTCCGGACATCGGAGCGGATACCATGATAACGAAATGCAAGAACATTTCAACGGACTTTTCAAAAATAGCCGTTGGAGAGGCGCTGTGGTGCGAAGGGCATATCGGCGTTTATATCGGCAACGGGCTGGGCGTTGAGTGTACGCCGCGCTGGGATAACGACGTTCAAATCACGGCGGTGGCGAACATCGGGAAAAAGAGTGGGTACAACGCCCGAACATGGACGAAACACGGAAAATTGCCGTATGTAGAATACGACGCGGCGGAAGCCACAAAGCCGGAGCAGGACACACCAGCGACAGGGATTTCAGTCGGGGCGATCGTTGACTTCAAGGGAACGACGCATTACACATCGGCGAATGCTTCGAGCGGGAAGCCTTGCAGAAGCGGAAAGGCGAAAATAACGCAGATTTACGCGAGCGGGAAGCACAAATACCACCTTATCGCCGAAGCGGGCGGCGGCTCGAACGTGTACGGCTGGGTGGACGCGGCGGACATTTCCGGAGGCGGCGCGCCCGCGGAAATCAAAGTCGGAAGCAAAGTCCGCGTAAAGAGCGGCGCGAAAACGTACACGGGCGGAAATCTGGCTTCGTTCGTTTATAAGCGTGACCATCTTGTAAAGCAGATCAACGGCGATCGCGTTGTTATCACATACAACGGCGTTGTAATTGCCGCCGTCAAAATTACCGATCTTGCGGTTGTATAGCCGCGGAGGGGCGCGCATGAAACCGAAGAAGAGCCGCAAGGCGAAAAAAACTTCATTCTTCGCGAACGAGCGCTTCGCAACGAAAGCCGTTGCCGTGATCGGGGTAACGACGGCTATATTTATCATTATGCAATACGTTTCCTTCCTTGTGACGGGAACGGAGCAAGCAACGCTTATCGAATATTACTTCAATGCGGTTGTGATCGAATGCGGGGCTATGATGTTAAAACGCGTTGTTGAAGTTGCCGTCGCGAGGATCAAGAAGAAAGAACAGATCGACACAAATAACGAAAGTGAGGAAGAAAACTATGATTGACATTACACCTATTGCGAACGCTATTATCGCACTGATTGCGGCGGTTATTTCCGCCTTTGTGATCCCGTATATCAAGAGCAAGACCGACGCGGAACGGCTGGAGAAAATCAATATGTGGGTAACGATCGCCGTTGAAGCCGCGGAACAGCTTTACACGGGGAGCGGGCGCGGCGCGGCAAAGAAAGCGTATGTCGTAGACTTTTTGAATTCGAAGGGCTATACGCTCGATCCGGACAGCTTGGACAAACTGATCGAAGCCGCCGTATTCAATCTTCCTATCTACTTAGGCGAGGCGATCGAGGTTACGACCGAAGTTACAACCGAAGAATAATACCGGAGTTCCGGCGCGGCTTCCCCTTTCCCGCGACGGTTGAAGGCGGCGGGCGCTTGCCCGTCGTTATAAAAGATACGCCGCCGCGTTCCGTTCACTTTGAGCGGGCGCGGCGGAATTATGGACGGAGGAATTAAACAATGACAAAGAAACAAGAAAATATCAACGAGGAAATCGAAAGAAAGTCCGAAGAAAAAACGCCCGCCGCTTCCGGATGGGGCGCAAGCAGAGCAATGAAGAGGACTTATCCAGCAATGAGCGGCGACGACGTGAGGGGACTTCAAGAAGCACTTATCGCGAGCGGTTACGCTTGTGGGCGCAGTGCGAACGACGGTATCTTCGGCGACGACACAAGAAAAGCGGTTCGAGCATTTCAAGGATCGCACAAGCTGACCGTAAACGGTATCGCGGGGAAAGACACCGTGACAGCGCTGGGCGGCACATGGAATAAATAGCTTCCGCGCCGCCGTCCCTCCTTCGGCGAGCGCAAAGAGAAATCCCCGTGCGGGCATAACGCCTTTACGGGGATTTTTTTAATTGGCGGATTTATTTTTCGTGATCCCGCTTTATCACGATCCCGAACAGACCATTCACAAAGATAAATGAAGGGTTCGTATTCGGAATGCTTTGGTGGAGGCGAGGGGAGTCGAACCCCTGTCCGAAAACCCAAGAATCCAAGCATCTCCGAGCGCAGTCCATGATTTAACGTTCCCTCTACCGAGCGCCCGTGGACAGGCTCAAGGTTTCAGTAGCTTCATAAAGTCCGGCTTGCAGCAAAGCTTAGGCAAGTTCGTTCCCCGCCTTAATGACGCCGGATTGCTACGCCGCGGGAGGCATAGGTCCAACGCGCAGCCTTAAGCGGCTGCGAGAACGGTATTATCGTTCGCAGTTATTATTTGTTCCCGTTGTTGAGGCGGTCCAGGGCCGCCGCTCGCTTCTTGAACCCTCAAAATCCCCGTCGAAACCATGTACGCCCCCATGTTGAGGGACATCATTATAGCACAGAACAGGGCTGATTGCAACGGAAAAAATCGGCTGAAATCGCAAGGATTCCAACCGACATAGAAGGTAGATTTCGTTACAGCGGCATGATTTGCTTGCCGTATTCGCCATTCACGACCTGCGCCATGGCGCTATAGATCGCGGATAGGCCGCACACGATGCCCACGACGCCTGCGATCGTCTTAATGACGCCCGAGCCGGTGAAATCGCCCAGCGAAAGCAGGAAGAACAGCAGCGCTAGCGAGCCAAACACCACCTGCGTGGCGCGGTTGTGCTTGAGCGTGCCGATGAACATGAACGTGGTGAACACCGCCCACAGCAGCAGATAAAAGCCCATGGAGGTGTCGTCCGCCGGGCGGATGTTGGCCATTGGATTGACCCAGATCAGCACCAGCGACCACCAGAAAAAGCCATACGCCGTGAAGGCCGTGGCGCCGAAGGTGTTGCCGTTTTTAAACTCCATGATGCCCGCCACAATCTGCGCGGCGCCGCCCATCGCCAGACCCATCGCGACGATCACGATCGACAGTGGCAGCAGCCCCGCGTTGTGCAGGTTCAGCAGCACGGTCGTCATGCCAAAGCCCAGCAGGCCCAGGGGAGAGGGGTTGGCGATCGGTGTCTTTTGTTCCAGTGTGCTCACAGTATCGTCCTCCTACAATTTGCATTCGTCCGCTATGATAGCACGCAGCATGTCCAAATGGCAACAGGAATCGCGTAAGAAATATGTGAATTGATTGGGATCACAAGCCCGTTTTGCGTCTCATCAGCCCCACAGCCGCGCGGGATAGATGCCCTGCTCGCGAAGCCCCGCGATGGAGGCGCGCACATAGGGCATGTCCTCGTGATAGGTCACGCCGTACCATCGATCCTCGGTGGGCAGCACGGTCACCGTGGCCACGCCCTCGCGGATCAACAGATCGGGCACATAGGGCAGAAAATACTCTGTTTTCAGCGGGTTCTCGGGAAGGTTCTCCAGCAGGAATGGCTTGAAATGTTGCTCAATCTCGTTCATCATGGATGCGCCAAATCCCCACAGATTCATGGAAACCAGCGTATCGGGCGCAAGGTTTGTATAGCTCTGACCGCCATCCTCGGTGTAGGCGATGGCGCCCTCGTGTCGCTCGATCCGCACGCGCTCAATGATGCGGGTCAGGCGGCTCTCAGCGTCCACCTGGCACACCCCGCGTGAGACATAGCCGAACTCGGTCAGGGTGTTGCTCAGCCGATAGCCGACCATGGCATGCGCGCGGTCGTCCTTGCTCGCATTCAGGAAATCGAATATCTGCTGATAGGCATTGCGACCATAAAAATCATCCGCGTTGATCACGGCGAACGCGCCATTGACCAGCTCCTTCGCGCACAGCACGGCATGCGCGGTACCCCATGGCTTGGTGCGTCCCTCGGGGATTGCGATCCCGTCCGGGATCTTGTCCATCGTCTGATAGGCGAACTGGATCTGCGCAGCGCCATCCACGCGCTTCAAGATCGTATCGCGAAAGTCCTGCTCCAGCTCGGGCTTGATCACCAGAATGATCTGCTCAAACCCTGCGCGGCGCGCATCATAGATCGAATAATCGATGATGGCACAGCCCTGATCGTCCACCGGATCAATCTGTTTCAATCCACCGTAACGGCTGCCCAGGCCAGCGGCCATGATAATCAGCGCCGGTTTGCTCATAAGAATCCCTCCATATTTGAAGTGCATGCCCATCTTACCAGCAATGACAGTTCATGTCAACTTCGATTTCGCCTTGTTTTTGCCGCAAACTCGTGGTATGATCGACACGGTGAACAACCATATAGATGGAGGTTGAATATGTTGCATAAATGGATGGCGCTGCTGCTTGCAGTCGCGCTGATGCTGGGCGCTGTGCCTGCGCTTGCTGAGTCGGATGCGGATGCGCGCGTGGGGCAGATTCTGAGCGGGATGAGCATCGAGCAAAAGGTGTACCAGATGTTCGTGATCACGCCCGAGATGCTGACCGGAAGCGGCACCGTGACCAAGGCGGGCGATGCCACGCGCAAGGCTCTCAAGGCCCATCCGGTGGGCGGATTGATCTATTTCGCGGCCAATTTGAAGGACCGCAAACAGACCACGTCGATGATCCAAAATAGCCAGAAATTTGCCCAGGAAGAGGGCATTCCGGGGCTGTTCATCGCGGTGGATGAGGAGGGCGGTTCGGTTGCGCGCGTCGCGAGCAAGCTGAACACCACCAAGTTCAGCGCCATGATGACCCTCGCGAAGAAGGGCGATCCGCAGCTGATTTTTGATGCGTATTCGACCATCGCCGCAGACATCAGCCAGTTTGGGTTCAATCTGGATTTCGCGCCGGTGGCTGATGTGATCACCAATTCGAAGAATACCGAGATCGGGAATCGAGCGTTCGGCACCGATGCGGGAACCGTTTCAACGATGGTGCCCGAGGCCGTGAATGGGCTGCAACAGGGGGGCGTGATCGCCGCGCTGAAGCACTTCCCGGGACATGGCAACACCACGGCGAACTCTCATTACAATACCACCACCACCGCGCGCACACTGGACGAGATGCGAGCGCTAGAGTTCCTGCCGTTCTCGGCAGGGATCGATGCGGGCGCGGAGATCGTGCTGATGTCGCACCTGACCGCGACCAAGCTGGATGACAGCCTGCCCGCCTCGATGAACAAAACAATCATCACCGACATTTTGCGGGGTGAGCTGGGGTTCGAGGGCGTCGTATGCACGGACGCGCTGCGGATGCTGGCGATTGCGTCCAACTATTCGCCCGAGCAAATCGCGCGCAATTGTGTGAATGCAGGCGTGGACATCCTGCTGATGCCAGCCAGCTTTCAGGCCACCAGCGCTGCGCTGATTGAGCTGGTGCAAAACGGCGAGATCACCGAACAGCGCATCGACGAGAGCGTGCGCCGCATCCTGAAACTGAAGCTGAAATACGGGATTGCCGAATAGTCAATCCAATGGAAAAGAGGTCGAAATTACTATGATTTCGCCCTCTTTTTGCATGCTGATGCGATTGGATATGCGAACGCCTTCTCGAATGGTTGCCTTTGCTCCAACAGACACACCGTAGCACAGCTTTCGCGCGATGCAAGCCAAAAGTGCGTTGATGCATGGGGGAGGGATCAGATCCGACCGAATAGCCTGCGTCGAAGTGTGCCCAAGTCGATCGATGGATCAAGCTGCTCGCAATGCGCAAGGATCTGCGCGCGTGCCTCTTCGGCGGAGATTGGGTTCTCATCGATCCAATCCTGCGTCCAGCGCTCCACCGTCGTATAGGTGTTGGCGGGCCAACCGTAGGGCTGACCATCCTTGTTGATGCGGCGCTGGTTGCCGTTGACGGTGATCAAGAACTGTTTCTGTAGATCGATGACGGCGCCATCGGCCCTCGATGCACCCTGCTTTTTGGTGACACCCAGCGCGCTTCTGATATCGGCAGTGCTCAGCTGGAACCGATCCTCAAACAGCTGATAGATCTGCAATGTCGCGCTTGATACGGTACCGTCCTCATAACGCGCCTGCAGCGATTCACGCGGTCTCATGGCGGCATAGAATAGCGGATACATCGCGCGCGAAATGAAGCCCTTGTGACCTCCCAAAATGCAACCAAAGGCCAGCTTCTGCTCGGCTGCCGCGCGATCCTTCCATTGCCATGGATCGGTGGCCACTTCGCCCGTGTGCCATTGCTGGGGCGTGGTCATCTGCTCCAGCGTGGGGAAGCCATCCGGAAATCCATGCGAAAACGCCATCACGCCCAGCGCATTCACCCGCTCGATGAATTGCTCATAGGTTGCTATCATATTTGTCACCTCACCTCGCATTATAACACATAAAACAAGACACGGAGCTGTCCTGTTTCGGACGTGGATGTAAAGCTTTGTGGGATCGTTTGCATTTTGGCATGTGCATATGCTACACTAATAATGACATAATATGGAAATTTTCCGATCTATAGGGGGTTTTGCGATGAGCTTGATAAAACGGAGCATCTCGATGCTGCTGATTTGCATGATGGTGATCACGGGCATGGCCGTGTTCGCGCCCGATACCGCGCAGGCCGCCATGACCTACCCGGAAACCGGCATGCCCTATTGGGTGCATGTGAGCCGTTCGGCGCAGCTGGTCACGGTGTATGACAGCCAGACTGGGGATGTGGTGCGGCAGATGATCTGCTCCACCGGCGCGGCGAGCTCGCCCACCATCACCGGTACATTCAAGATGCCCAACACCGGCTATGGCGAGCGCAAGAATTGGTATTTCTTTGGCGGCAGTAGCGTGGCGCACTATGCCACGCGCATCAAGGGGCGCTATCTGTTCCATTCGATCCTGTACTCCAGCGCCCGAACCAGCGCGCTGAAACGCTCCTCCTGGACCATTCTCGGCTCTCGCGCATCGCATGGCTGCGTCCGGATGACGCCGCTGGATGCGCAGTGGATCGCCTATAACTGCGCGCCGGGCACCATCGTGCGCATCAACGATTCCAAGCCGGCCAAGGGGTTAACCAGCAACAAATCCATCAAAAATTCGCTGCCCAAGGCCAAGAGCAATGGACAGCTGCCCGGATGGGAAGCCACGCTCAAGTTCACCGGCTATCCGGCCAAATTCACCCCCACGTTGAAGCTGGGCATCTATGGTTCGCGCACCAAGAGCATGCAGAGCAGCCTGAAGAATCTGGGCTATTATGGCGGCTCGGTCAAGGGCAGCTTTGGCGAAGGCACCCAGCTGGCGCTGACTCGTTTTCAGGAGGCGTATATCAAGCTGAATCCGTCCGGGTTGGGTGATGACAATCGTGCCGATGGCGAGGCGACGCCCGTCTGGCAGACTCGCATCAAGGACAATTATAGCAATCGCGAGCTGCTCAGCACCTGGCGCACGTTGAAATCGGGCACCAGTGGGTTGTCCGCAAAAAGGCTGCGGGAGCAGCTCAAGGAACTGCGATATACCACAGCCAAGGTGAACAGCAAATACGACAAATACATGGTGACGGCAGTCAAGCTGTATCAGCGCGCACATGGGTTGAAGATCGATGGCATCGCCACGCAGGACATACAGCAGGCCATTCTAAAGGACGGACAGGCGCCGCTTCAGACCGCTCGCGTGAACATCAAGTCGGGCCTGTCTGTGCGCACCGGGCAATCCAGCAAAGCAAGGCGGCTCGTGAAGCTCAAGAACAAATCGAGCGTGCGGATCGTAAAAGACTATGGCGATTGGACGTACATTGCGGTGGGCTCGAAGGCGGGCTATGTGCTCTCACGCTATCTGGAGCCGATCGTTCCGGTTGAATG
>JAJDGF010000086.1 GCA_030265545.1 Eubacteriales bacterium OttesenSCG-928-N13 | reverse complement strand
TCAGTACGAGTACCAGAGAGATGATTTTACGCATGGAATGGTTCCTCCTCATTGTTATATGTCAGGGGTTCCTCCCCTGCTAGGAACAAATGATTAGCTGACCTTCACCACGTCCGCGCGGCGCTTTTGCACCTGCCGATAGGATTGCAGCATCCGGGACATATTGGGCAGCAGCACGATCGCAATCAGCAGCACGCCGATCGCCAGATTCAGCACGAATGAATCGTTGTACATCAGCATCAGCCCGTTCTTGAGGCAGGTCAGCAGCACCAGCGCCAGCAGCAATCCGATGACGCTGCCCTTGCCGCCCGCCGTGGATGCGCCGCCCAATACCGCCGCCGCGATGGCCTGCATCTCATAACCGGTGGCCATGGTGTATTTCACCGAGCCAGTGCGCGCCGTCAGGAAGATGCCGCCGATCGCCGCCATGATGCCGTTCAGCACGAACATGCTCACCTTGATGCGGTCGGTCGTCAGCCCGCTGTAGCGGGAGGTCACGATGTTGGTGCCCGTCGCGAAGATCCTGCGGCCGCTGGCCGTCTTATGGATCCACACAAAGAAGATCGGGATGACCACAAGCAGGCAGATCAGCATGATCGGGATTTCAAGCCCGGCAACATTCAACATGCCGTAGCCCAGGCTGGTGGTATACCAGCTGGGGAAGCTGCCGCTCGATTGGTCCTTCAGTATGATATAGGCCGTGCCACGAAACAGCGTGGAGGTGGCCAGCGTGATGATCATCGGGAACAGTTCCTTGAACCGGGTCACGATCATGCCGTTGATGAACCCGCACACCGCGCCCACCAGCACCGCCAGCATCAGCGCGATCGGGAACGTCACACCGTTGCCTCCGGCATAGCTCACGCCCATGATCGTGCAGCTGAGCGACGCGATCGACGCGACCGAGATATCAATGTCGCCCAGCACTAGAATCAGCATCATGCCCAGCGCCATGAACCCCACATCCACCATGTACACGCGGGTCTGGTTCAGCAGTTTCGGGATGGTATAGTTGTCGGGCATCGCCCCATGGAAGATCAGATAGGTTACAATGATCAGCCCGACCAGCAACCACTCCCACTTGAGCAGCGCGCGCAGCGGATTCTTGCTCATCTAAATGTTCCTCCTTCTGAGGTTCTGCTTGTGCATGGTTCGTTGAATCAGCACATTGGACACAACCGCGATCAGGATCAGCGCGCCTTGGATGGCCTTCTTCCAGAATTCGCTGTTGCCTGTCAGGCGCATCATGGTCAGGCCGTTGTTGATCACGCCGATGGTCAAGGCGCCCAGCAGCACGCCAAAGATCTTGCCCGATCCGCCCGTGACCGCCACGCCGCCGATGACGCACGCCGCGATGACATACATCTCATAGCCCATCGCCATGTCCTGCGTGATCTTGGTATCATGCGAGCCATAGAGCAGCCCAGCCAGCCCGGCCAGCGCGCCCATGATGACATGCGCCATCACGATCGTGCGATTCACCGGGATGCCGCGCATCTCGGCGGCCTCCACGTTGGAACCCACCGCGTACAGGTGCCGCCCACGTCTGAAATAGGTGATGAACAGCAGCAGCAGTACAAACACAAACAGCATGATCCAGATCTTGCTATTGATCCCCAGGAAGCTGACGCGGCTGAAATCCACAAACGCGTCCGACATCTCTTTGCGATACACCGCCTGCCCGTCGGACACCATGTGGCACAGCCCATATACGATATACTGCATGCCCAGTGTGGTCACGATCGGGAGCACCTTGCCATAGGCGATCAGTGCGCCGTTGACCAGCCCGCACACCGCGCCCACCGCAATGCCGATCAGAATCAGCAGCGGCATCCCGAGGCTGGTATGGAGCGTCACCACGGTCTCTACGCCGTTGATCATGGCGGTGGTTTCCGTCACTTGAAGGAATGTTCGCATCACCACGCCCGTCACCATGGCAGATAGCGCCATGATGCCCGCGATGGAGATATCGATCGATCCCACCAGCAGCACGCACAGCATGCCCGCCGCCAAGATGGCCATGATGGAGGTGTCCTCCACGATGAACAGCAGGTTGGACGGCTGCACAAACGCCGGATTGCGGATGCCGACCAGCGCCACCAGCAGCGCAATGATGATCAGCAGCCCGATCTCGCGGTATTTGATCAGGATCGTGTAAAATGGCATTCTTTTGGGGGTTGGTTGCATGTTGGGAACCCCTCCTATCAGCGCTAGGCTTGTTTGTTCAGCGGCATGGCGGCGGTGAGCACGTTCTCCTGGGTGGCCTCCGCCTTCGGGATGATGGTGGATACGCGCCCCTCCCGCATGACCACGATGTTGTCAGACATGTTGATCACCTCGGGCAGTTCGGATGAGATCATCAGAATCGCGAATCCCTGCTTGGCCAGATCGCACATGATCTCATAGATCTGCGCCTTGCTGCCCACGTCCACGCCCTTTGTGGGTTCATCCAAGATCAGGATCTTGGCCTTGCCTGCCAGCAGTTTGCCCACAACCACCTTCTGTTGGTTGCCGCCCGAAAGGGATGCGGCCGTGTCATCGATGCCTGTGGCCTTGACTTCCAGCAGATTCTTCTGACGCTCGCCTTCCACGCGTTCGCCACTGCGATCCATCAAAATGCCCTTCTTGAAGTGATCCAGCGAGGGCAACGTGATGTTCTCCCCGATCGACCAAGGGAGCAACAGCCCCTGCTTTTGCCGATCCTCGGGCAGCAGCCCAATGCCCAAATTCAGTGCGTCATGCGGGCTCTTGATCTGCACCGCTTTGTCATGCAAAAATACCTTGCCCGCGCTGACATCTGTGATGCCCAGCAGGGCCTCGACCACCTCTGTGCGACCTGCGCCGACCAGCCCGGTCAGCCCCAGGATCTCGCCCTCATGCAGTGTGAAGCTCACATCCGCGAAATATCCCATGCGGGACAACCCCTCCAGCCGCAGCACGGGTTTGCCCACCTCGGCCGTCTTGTGGGGGAAGAATTGCTCGATGCTCCGTCCCACCATGTGCTTGACCATCTGCTCATTGCTGATGCCGTCCACCGGCCAGGTGCCGATGTATTTGGCGTCGCGCAGCACCGTTACTCGGTCAGCCAGGCTGTACATGTCCTCAAATCGGTGAGAGATCAAGATCACCGAGGTGCCCTTATCGCGCAGTTTGCGCACGATCTCGTATAGCTCCTCGCTCTCTCGCCGAGAAAGCGCGGCGGTCGGCTCATCCATGATCAGCACGCGCGCATTCTGGGAGAGCGCCTTGGCGATCTCGACCAATTGCTGCTGCGCCACGGACAGCACCTGCATCCGCTCGGTCGGACTGATGCTCGAGCCCAGCGATTGCAGCAGTTCGCGCGCCATCTGGTTCGTCTTTTTCCAATTGATCCGCTTGAGCGGCCCTTCGAGCAGCTCATGGCCCATGAAGATGTTCTCGGCCACGCTCAGATCGGGATACGCCGCCAGATGTTGATAGATCGCAGCAATGCCGTGGCGTTGCGCCACCAGCGGGTCGCTCATCACAACCGGCTGCCCGTCCATCAAAATCTGCCCATGGTCGGGCTGATGCACGCCGGTCAGCACCTTGATGAAGGTGCTCTTGCCCGCGCCGTTCTCGCCCATCAACGCATGAATCTCTCCCGGGTACAGATCAAACTGTACATCGTCCAGCGCCTTGACGCCTGGAAAGATCTTTGTGACGCCTGTGATTTCCAAAATCTTATCGGGCATATGGCTCCTCCAATGTACGTTCTTCGTAATTAAAGTATAGCTGCAGTTTCGCCCATCTGTAAATGTCCGATTTGTAATAGCCGAATGTCAATTTATGAAAAGCGTGCAAAAAACGATGTGCGAAATGAAAAAATGTTGTATAATGAAGACAATACATATCGTTGGAGGACGGCGTGAAGAGACAATCCGCATTCCGAAGTCGCTTGTTTTTCTCATACTCGGCGCTGATTGTGCTGAGTGTGCTTGTGTTTTTGGTCGCGCTCGGGTGGGTGATTGTGCGCACCGGCGAGAGCGAGAGCCGCGCCGCGCAGAAGGAGACGCTGGTCTCCGGGCTGCGCCAATTGGAATCCTCCGTGCGAGAATTGGACACGCTGGCCTCCCAAACCATGAGCAACGCACAACTGATCAGCTATTTCGTGCCGCTGATGAGCGATGACGACGACGAGAACTATTTCTCCTCCAACGTGCTGGAGTTCATCGATGCATCCAGCCTGCTCGCGACGCTGAACAGCACCAGCAACACCGCCGCGCGCATCAGCGTGTACAATCTGGGCGGCGATTATGTCTCCACCGGCACGCTCTATGAAACCCCCGAGCGCATCACCCAGACCTTATCCGATAAGGAACACATCAAGCAGCAGATGCAGCTGCTCAGTGCTGGCGAACGACGCATCATCCTGCCGCCCGCGCCCGATCCCTATTCGGCAAGCCAGAGCAGGCGATTGTTTTCGATCCTGAGGCCGCTATCAAGCGCCTATGTCTCCCAGATCTACGGCATCGTGGCCGTGCAGCAAGATGTGTCCATGCTGGAGCAGCTGGGACTGTTTTATGATACGCCCGAGGGGGCATGCCTGCTGGTGGATGCAGATGGTGAACGCATTCTGCCGCTCAAAGCGGGTCCATTGTCTGTCAGCGCCTTGGCGGGCGCCAGGGATCTGCCCATCGAGAGCGCAGGCGAGGTGAGCAGCGCCGATCATGCATCCGAACTGGACACGCTGTTTGTCAGCGCCGCCACGATGGACATGTCCGGCTGGCGAATGATCATCGCGCAGCCCACATCCAGGCTGTCACAGGCCTATCGCGGCACCATCTGGATGATGGTGCTGGCGGGATTGGCGCTGATGGTGGTGCTGCTGCTGGTCACCTACCTGATGGCTGACCGCATGTCAAGCCCGCTTCGGCAGCTATCCGATACAATCGGACAGGTCACCCTATCCAACCTGGCATTGGAAGCGCCGACCGCTGCGCCCGAGCATGCCACCGCCGAGCTGATGCAGCTGGATAGCGCATTCCGCACGATGTTGGGGCGTTTGAACGACTCGATCGGGCTGGAGATGCGCGCCTATATGTATGCGCTGCAATCCCAGATGAACCCGCACTTCCTATATAACACGCTGTCCGTGATCTGCACCGTCGGACAGGAGGAATCCGCGCCGAAGACGGTGGATATGCTGATGAAGCTGTCCGGCATGCTGCGCTATGTGGCGGACAGCAGCACCGACAGCGTCACGCTGAAGGATGAAGTGGATCATGCCGAACGCTATTTGCAGCTGATGAAGGTGCGCTATGAGGACAAATTCGGCTATCAGATTCATATGGATCCGGGCGCAGAGAGCGTGCGCGTGCCCCGCTTGATCCTGCAACCGCTGTGCGAAAACTGCTTCCAGCATGGGTTCAAGGGGCGGCCGCCCTGGTCGATCCGGATCACCGTGCAATTGCAGGGCGATCGGTTCATGTTGACCGTGGCGGACAACGGCGCGGGCATCGATGACGATCAAATCGCGCAGCTCAAGCAGCGCATCGACGACAGCCTGCGCGATTTGGCGGGCAACTATCCGGAGCTAAAGCTGGGCGGCATGGGGCTGGTGAACACCGTGCTTCGGCTGAACCTGATGCAGGGCGGCTCGATCAGCTATTCGATTTTGCGCAGCCCAGAGGGCGGCACCATGATACAGATTGGAGGTCGATCCACATGATCCGTGTGATGATCGTGGAAGATGAACCCCCGATCCAGCGAGCGATCAAGGCCATGATCGAGCGGATTGGCGACGGGTTTGAGGTGGCGGGCGTGGCCGGAGACGGCGAGCAAGCGCTGCGGCTGCTGGCCGAGGACAATTTTGATGTGATCTTCACCGACATCCGCATGCCCGTGATGGACGGCCTGCAATTGATGGAGGTGGTGCACGCGCGCCATCCGAACATCATGCAGGTGGTAATTTCAAGCTATGGCACGTTTGAATACAGCTCTCACGCACTGCGCGCACATGCACTGGATTATCTGCTCAAGCCAGTGTCTGAGCAGGACTTGACCGAGCTGCTCGGGCGCATTCGCCAGCAATATACCCAGCGCCGGCGTGCACGGCTCACCCGCGCGCTGTCTGCCGGGATCAACCGCGCACTGACCGATGACGAAAACGCGTCCGTCGAGGAGGAAGGCACGCAGGAGGTGCTGATGGCGCTGTTCAGCGCCAGCCCCGCCTATTGGAACCAGATCAATCTGGAGGACATGATCGAGGATCTACTGGGCGAGCTGCACAGCTTCACCTGGGTGTTCAAGGGGGACAGCGACAGCAATCGCGTGGTGCTGCTGGATGTGAGATCGGGCATGCTGGAGCTGATCGAATACATCTACGAATACATGTGCGACCAGCCGGACGCGCCCGATATCCGTTGCGCCTGCATGAAGCAGGGTGTCATGCTGCCCGATACCAGGGCGACCCTTCGGCTGCTGGGGGATGCAATCGCGCGCATCGAGACGGGCAGCGCGTTCATCCCGCTGGATCCGCCGCCCGAGTCGGGTGTGCATCCGCTGGGCGAGCAGGTGCGCCAATATCTGGACGAGCACTACGATCAGCACATCACGAACCAGACATTGGCCGAACAGTTCGGCTATGTGCCCAGCTATATCTCGCTGCTGTTTCGAAAGAGCCTGGGCATCTCCCCTTCCGACTATCTGAACAATCTCCGGCTGGAACGCGCCAAACAGATGATGCATGACGAGCCCCATATGATGGTGAAGCAGATCGCCGAGCGCGTGGGGTTTAAGAATCAATACCATTTCTCCAAAGCATTCAAAAAGCATACCGGGCTCTGGCCGACCGACTATCGGGGAGGTGACGATTCATGAGACGCCTGATGGCATTGCTGCTCATCTTGATGCTGCTGCCCCTATCTGCGCATGCCGAGCAGCCCACCACCTATGCGATGCTCGTGAAGGACACCCAGAACCCCTACATGCAGAAGATGTACGAGGGGTTCGTGGATGCCTGCGAGGAACTCATGGTTTCCCCCATGCTGGCAGGACCAGACGAGATGGACGATCAGGCGCAGGCCGCATTGATCGAGCAGCTGATCGAGCAAGACGTGGCCGCGCTCGCGATCGCCGCCAGCGATGGCGATGCCGTGAAGCAACCATTGCTGGATGCACTCGCGGCGGGGATGCCGGTGGTGTCCGTGGATTCGGCGGTGGATGCCGAGTGCCGATTGACCCACATCCAGCAGGCCGACCCGCAAATCGTGGCGCGCGCGCTGATGCAGGCGGCGCATCGGATGATCGGCGGCGTGGGTCAGGTGGCGATTTTAAGCACAACCAGCACCATGCCCAATCAATCCACCTGGGTCAGGCTGATGATCGAGGAATATGAGGCCAACCCGGACACCTATCAGCAGATGCAGATCGTGGAGATCGCCTATGGCAACGATGAGGATCAAACGTCGCGCGAGGAGGTCAGTCGGCTGCTCAGCAGCTATCCTGATCTGAAGGTGCTGATCGCGCCCACCACAATGGGGCTCAAGGCGGCCGCCGAGGAATGTGCCGCGCAGGGCTCGGGCGTGCTGCTCACCGGGCTTGGGTTGCCCAGCGACATGGAGCCGTTCATCACCAGCGGCAGCTGCCCCTGGATGTACCTGTGGAATCCGATCGATACCGGGTATCTGGCCGCCTATGCGCTGCACGCGCTGACCGAGCAGCAGATCACGGGACAGTCGGGCGAGACATTCAGCGCCGGGCGGTTCGGCGAGAAGATCGTGACCGAGAGCCTGGATGGCGGCACCGAGATCGTGGTGGGCAACCCCTACAAGTTCGATGCCAACAACATCCTGTCCTGGAAGAATGCGTTTTAGCACAAAAGAAAATGCGCCCTGCGATGGCTCGAGCTGAGCCCGCAAGGCGCATTTGTTATACATCCATTCAGTCTTTCGGTGTGATCGGTGCAGCGCGGTTCATCCGCTCGCACGCGATCGCCATGCAGATCAAGAACGCAGCCAGCAGCGCCGGAATCCAGGCATTGCCAAACGCACCCGCCAGGTATCCAACGGCCAGCGGGATCAGCGTGGAGCCCACATACGCACCCGCCAACTCCAGCCCGACCACGCTCTGCGAGGCATTCTCCCCGAATCGCGAGGGAGTATCATGCACGATGCTCGGATACACCGGCGCGCACCCGATCCCAAACAGCAACAGCCCGGCGGCGGGCAGCAGATTTTGTGCAGGCAGCGCCAGCACGATCAGCCCGCATCCGCACACTATCGCGCCGATGCGGATCATCGTCTTGCCTGCATACTTCTCCGACAGGAAGCCGGATGCGATCCTGCCCAGCGTGATCCCCAGGAAATAGGCTGCCGCAAACGCCGCCGCCATCTCATCCGGCAAGCCCTTCGCGGTGGTCAGATAGGTGGCTGCCCACAGCCCGGTGGCCGCCTCCATGCCGTTGTAGCAAAGCATGGACAAAATGGCAGGCTTCACGCCCCGAATGCGCAGCGCCGCCCGATTGGAGATGGGGGTTTGCGGCTGCTCCTCGCGCGCTTCACGGATCTGTTTCGCATGCGCCTTAAACAATGGCAGCGCCAGAATCAGGACAAAAAGTAGCGCCGTCTGGATGCCGCCGATCGCCTGATAGCCGCCCCGCCAGTTGCCGTCCTGCGCCAGAAACCTGCTCAGCACCAGCGGCCCCGTCATCGCACCTACGCCCCAAAAGCAGTGCAGCCAGTTCATGTGCTTGGCCTTGAAATGCAGCGCAACATAGTTGCTCAGCGCCGCATCGATCGCGCCCGCACCCAGCCCCTGCGGGATCGCAAGCAGAATCAGCAGCGCATAATGCTGCGAAAAAGAGAACCCAAACAGCGCAATGACCGTCAGCGCCACACTCGCGACCGTCACCTTGCCCGCACCCCAGCGATGGATCGCACGGCCGCTGGCCACGCTGGAAAATACCGTGCAGATCGATATCGTGAGCGAGACATACCCCGCCAACTCCGAATTCGCGCCAAACGCCAGCCGCATCACCGGCCAGGCATTGCCCAGCATGGCATCCGGCAGCCCCATGCTAATGAAAGCCAGATAGATCGCAGCCAATAATAGCGTCACCATCGTTCGTTCTCCTTTGTGCAGCTGATGCCAAGACTGAGTATACACGATTCGTCCGAGAGTAGCAATCGTCAAATTGCATCATTCCCATCCCAATCATTGCACACATTCCATGCAAAATGGAGCTGCATTCGCAGCCCCATTTTCTTTGCGCGTATTTATCAATTATTCGAGC
>JAJDGF010000085.1 GCA_030265545.1 Eubacteriales bacterium OttesenSCG-928-N13 | reverse complement strand
GCCGATCTGCACAAGGCAAATCGGCGCGATATTGAAAATGTGTAGCGAGCCGCAGGCAGCTCAAACGCCCTTGCTCAATCCGCCTGCTCAATCTCGGCAATCAGATCCAGTCGATGTTGGTGGCGGTCGCCCTGAAATTCGGCATCAAAGAATGCATCCACGATAGCCGCGCCCATCTGCTCCCCCACGATCCGCGCGCCAAAGCAGATGATCTGCGCGTTGTTATGCTCTGTCGCCATCCGCGCCGATACCGGTTCTGAGCAACAAGCCGCGCGAATGCCGCGCAGCTTATTGGCGGCATAGCTCATCCCAAGCCCGGTGCCGCAGATCAGCACGCCCCGATCGCATTCACCGGAGCGCACCGCGCGCGCCACCAGGCCGGCATACACCGGATAATCGCAGGAGTCGGTTGTGTGGGTGCCATAATCATGCAGCTGATGCCCCTTTGCCTCCAGATGTTCGATAATCGCACGCTTCATATCCAGCGCCGTGTGATCCGATCCGATACCGATTTTCATGGTGATGCCTCCTGCCATTCTTTCGCTCCCTTGGCCCTGATCCCTTCGGCGATAGCGCCGCCTGTTGGCGTAAATCAAGGGAACACTATTTATGATACAGATTCTGCGTCTGATATTTGGGCTCACACGTCAGATTCACGCCCAGATTTTTGAATACCCGTTCATCCACGCCGGACAGGATCACGGAGGAATGCACCTCCAGATTCTTCAGCCGCTCGATCTGCGCCATGGCTCGCTCGGCATCGTCATCCGTTACCGCGCAGATGGACAGCGCAATCAGCACCTCATCGGTATGCAGGCGCGGGTTTTTGTTGCCCATATGCTCCAGCTTCAGATGCTGGATCGGCTCAATGATGGTGGGGCTGATCAGATGCACGCAATCCGGGATGCCTCCCAGCACCTTCAGCGCATTGAGCAGCAACGCGGACGATGCGCCCAGCAATTGCGAGGTCTTGCCGGTGATGATGGTGCCATCCGGCAGCTCCATCGCGGCGGCGGGCGCGCCCGTCTGCTGCTCGCGCTCAAGCGCCGCGGCGATCACCGGGCGATTCTGCTGCGTGATGCCCGCCTGGCTCATCAGCAGCTTTAGCTTGCTCACCTCATCCACGGCGGGCACGCTGCCCTGCCGCGCGGCGCACATCGCCTGATAAAAGCGGCGAATGATCTCATCCTCTGCCGCGCGCCTGACGATTGCATCATCCGAAATGCACTGACCCACCATATTCACGCCCATATCGGTGGGCGATTGATAGGGCGACTTGCCCCAGATTCGGTTAAACATCTCATTCACGACCGGGAAGATCTCGATATCGCGATTGTAATTGACCGCAGTTTCGCCATAGGCCTCCAGATGGAACGAATCGATCATATTTACATCATTCAGATCGGCGGTCGCCGCCTCATAGGCGATATTCACCGGATGCCGAAGCGGAAGATTCCAGATCGGAAAGGTTTCAAATTTGGCATAGCCGGCGCGAATGCCGCGCTGATGCTCATGATACAGCTGCGAAAGGCAGGTGGCCATCTTGCCAGAGCCCGGGCCGGGCGCGGTCACAACAACCAGCGGGCGGCTGGTTTTGATGTATTCGTTCTTGCCATAGCCCTGCTCGGACACGATATGCTCCACATCGGACGGATAGCCCTCGATCGGATAATGCAGATACACCGCAACGCCCTGCTCTTCAAGATAGCGTTTGAATGCATCGGCGGACGGCTGCTGCGTATACCGGGTGAGCACCACACTGCCCACCAGCATATCAATCTCCCGAAAGGAATCAATCAGCCGCAGAAGATCCGCATCATAGGTGATCCCCAGATCGCCGCGCAGCTTGTTCTTTTCGATATCGGCTGCATTGATCACGATCACAATCTCCGCCTGATCTTTCAGCGTGCGCAGCATCTGCACCTTGCTATCCGGCTGAAATCCGGGCAGCACGCGCGACGCATGATAATCATCAAACAGCTTGCCCCCAAATTCCAGATACAGCTTGCCTCCAAAGCGCTCAAACCGCTCGCGGATGTGCTCTGATTGCATGCTGACATATTTCTCATGATCAAACCCCGTGCCCATCATCGCTTCTTCCCCCTGTTGTGTGCTGCTTTCTGATCCCTTTCTGATCCACCGACAAGCGGCGGATCAGACCGGCTCATCCCCGTGCAATTCATGCGCCCGATCGGGCCCGGCAGATTCGACATCCTGCCCGGATGCTTCGCGATCCGGCGGCGGCATGCCCCACGCGCGATATACATCCTGCTCGGTGATCGTCATCAGATCCTGCTTTGTGATGCTGTCCATGCCCGCCAAGCGGTTGTTCTGCTGCACCAGCACATTTTCAAAGATGTTTCTCACCCCGCGCGCGTTGCCGAATGTGATGCCGCTCTGGTTTTCGGCCTCGATATAGCGCTTGACCGCATCCAGCGCATGCTCGCCCAGCTTATAAAAGCCCTTCTTGCACTGAAACGCAAAGATCTGCATCATTTCTTGGGTGGTATAATCCTTAAAATGCAGATAGCGGTTAAACCGCGATTCCAAGCCGGGATTTGAATGGATGAATTTCTCCATCAAATGATCGTAGCCAGCCACAATCACAATCAGATCATCCCTGTGATCCTCCATGGCCTTGAGCAGTGTATCGATCGCTTCCTGGCCGAAATCGCTCTCACCGCCGCCGTTGAGCGCATAGGCCTCATCAATGAACAGCACGCCGCCCAGCGCCTTTTTTATGGCCTCGCCCGTTTTGATCGCGGTTTGGCCGACATAGCCCGCGACCAGCCCACCGCGATCCACTTCAATCAGCTGCCCCTGCTGCAATATGCCAAGGCATTTATAGATGCGCGCCATCAGCCGCGCCACCATGGTTTTGCCCGTGCCCGGGTTGCCAGTGAACACCATATGCAGCGACATATCCAGCGTGGGCAGCTCATGCTGCTTGCGCAGGTTATAAACCGTGACCATATTGATTAGGCTTTTCACCTCTTGCTTGATATTATCAAGCCCCACATAGGAATCCAGCTCCGCCTTGAGATCCTCGATGGTCTCGGGCGGCGGCTGCGGCTGCTCGCTCGCGGCGGACGCCTGCGGCTGGGATGGCGCGCCAAGCGCGCTGGGCGAATCGCCAGTTTGCGCGCCCTTGCCCGACGCATCCTTTTTGGGTGCGTCCTTTATCGGTGCATCCTTTGCAGGCAGCGCCGGCTTGGGCGCACCCCAAAAATCCTCGCCCACGCGACGCAGATTGTTTTCCGTCATCGTGCGGATCACATCCAGCTGCTGAAAAATGATCTTGTCCTTCGCATCCATCGATTTACCCCTCATCCACATACAGCGATACATCCACATCGCGTTCATTCACAAACATCGGCGTGTTGCGCGGCATCTGAAGGCGCTTCACAAACCAATCGCACTTGCACAGAAACATATACCAGATATTCAGCCCGCAGCCGCTCAATGTCTCGCAATTTCCCTGCCCTTTGCTGATAATCATATCCGCCCCGGTCACAATCGCGCGCCGATCGCGGGGCATACAGCTCAGCTCGGTGCCCGCCAGCGGCGTTCCGTTGTCAACTACGTGCACCAGATCATATAGCCCGACCTGCTCCGCATCCTCGATCGTGCAGTCATTCTTTGTCAGCGCGCCGCGCACCATGGCGGTGATCTGAATCTGCGGAAAGCGAACCAGAATCTGCTCCATCAGCAGCTTGTCCAGCACGATCTCGCCCGCGTTATCCAGCAGATAGGTGAGCGTCTTGGCCCCCGCCAGATCCTCCAAAAACGCCTGATATGCCTGCATCGGCAGTGACAAGTCCGCGGCACGCTCGAGCAGTTCAAACAGCTCATCGTCCGACACCTGCACGGTCGCAAAATCGATATAATTCCCCGCCTGCGCGTGACAAATGGCGCTCATCAGCGGATCGGGCGCCGCCTTGACCCGCTCGGCAATGCGCGGCAGCAGCTTCATCATGTGCGCATTGTAGCGCATCTTGATCTCGCTCATGTCCTCGCCGAAGCCGAATCGCTCGATCTGCATCTGATCGATCAGATAGAACAGACGCTGCGGCGTGTCGTCATGCGCTCGCTGCCCGATCAGCGTCAAGATGGCCTGCATATGCTCGGATTTCTTGCGTTCACTCGCCTCGATCTCAGCCAGCATTTCCGTCTGGCTTCGCACCACGCAACCCATGCACATCGCGCTCATCCGCATCGCAATTCCCCTCCACACGCATGGGCGGCGAAACGAGCTGTTCGTTCCGCCGCGCTGCCTGATTTCGTAAAACGAGCCCCATTCATCGAACTATTCGATGTTGGCCAGCTCAATGCCTGCCTCCACGATATCCTCGGGCAGGCTGACAAACATATTGTTGATCGATTGGCTGTTATAAAAACGAATGATGGTCTCCGCGAACATCGGCGCGACCGAAACGGTCTTAAATTTGGGGTGGCCGACGATGTGCGGATTGTTCAATGTGTCGGTTGATAGCACCTCATCGATTGGGCTGTCCTCGATCAATCTCACGCCCTGATCGGACACGATATTATGGCTCAGCATGGCCTTGATGCTCTGCGCGCCGTGCGCCTTGAGCGAATGTGCCAGATTCACCAGCGTGCCGCCCGAGGTGGAGAAATCGTCCACGATCAGCGCGTTCTTGCCCTTCACATCGCCCAGGATTTCGAGCACCTGCGCGTTTTCGGTGTGATCGGTGCGCTGCTTGTCGCCGATGGCGATCGGCAAATCCAGCCATGCGCCAAACTTGCGCGCCTGCTTGGCATAGCCCGAATCGGGCGATACCACGACCGAGTTTTCGAGGTTATAATGCCGCTTTGCGTATTCGCACAGCATGGGCATCGCGTACAGGTGATCCATCGGCTTTTTGAAGAAGCCCTGCACCTGCGCGGAATGCAGATCCATCGTGATGAAGCGATCGCTGCCGGCCAGCTCCATGCTCTCTGCGCACACACGCGCACGGATCGAAACGCGCGGCTCATCCTTTTTATCGCCCTTGGCATAGCCGAAGTAGGGCATGACGAGCGTGACGGACAGCGCATTGGAGCGCTTCAGCGCGTCCACAAAAAACAGAATTTCAACGAATTCATCGTTGGGGGAAAGCCCGATGGGCTGCACCAGATAGACATTGCGATCGCGAACCGAATCGTTCACGCGCACAAAGGTATTGCCGTCCGAAAACCGAATCACCTGGGAGCTGCCCAATTTGCGGTTCATATAGCGACACATGCGCTCTGCAAATGACGCACCGCCGCTGCCCGCAAAAATGGCAATGTTTGAATCCTCAAACACGCGAGATAACACCCCTTCATCTCTTTCTTATCTGAACGCCCGATCGGCGTCAAACAACCGCTTTTGTATTGGGATCAACGCTCGTGTCAGTCATTGCCCGCATAGTACACGTACTTGCTGGGTTTGACCGCCGCATAGGTATCGGTATACAGCTTCTCGCTCAATTCATCGATCACTTCGCCGGTGGTGCGGTCCACATAGTATAGCCAGCCCTCGGTCACATATCCGTTCTTGCCGTCCTTGCCGGGCACCTGCACCGGCTCATCGTCCGGATCGAGCACGTACAGCGCCTTTTTGTCGTAGACTGCCTTGAAGCCCTTGGGCTCCACCACGCGCACGGTCTTGCTCTTAAACTGAATCTGATATTCGGGCAGCTGGCCGTAGATTTCCACCCGCGCTTCGGTTGCGCTGACGTAGGTGTAGATATAGATCGGATCATCGGTGGTGTTGGTGAACACCAGATCCTTGATGATGCCGTTGTCCGTCACAGTCGCATCCAAGCTGGGCTTGATATACGCCACGATCTGGGAATGCGGATAGCGCTGATCCACCTGCACGCCCGCACGCCTGAGCGCGCCATACAGCGTGGTGGATGCCTGGCAGGTGCCGCCACCGACGCCTTCGACCAGGCTGCCATCCAGAAATTCTGGTGCCTCAAAGAACCCATTCGCCTTGGTGCGCTTGCCCACCGTCGCGTTGAACGAAACGGTCTCATCCGGCTGGAGCGCCATGGCGTTGAACGGACGCAGCGCACGCTTGATGTTCTTGTTGCGGTTTTCGGTGCTGCTGGTCGCGTCCGTCTTGCAGCTGGCAATCAGCTGGGTACCGGCCAGCCGGCGCTCATAGGTGAACTCCGGATGCCAGACCTCTGGCACCAGCTCGATCTTGCTGGAGCCGCCCAGATACAGCGCATCGCGCAACTGCTCCTTGAGCTGGTCACTGTTCAAATACTGGCCGTCCTTGTGCTGCGAAATCTTGAATACCGGATCGGTATCGACCGTGACCTCGGCATTGACGGGCTGCGTATCGATCTGCTGCTTGATGCCCGCGATGAACTCATCCAGCTTGGCCTCGTCCCATTCGAGCGTGGTCTCATATGCGGCCGGCATGCGCTCGAGGTACTCCACCTGCTCTTGGATCTGCGCGCGGGAACCGGTGTGCCCAAATGCCCATGCATGCCTCAGCGTCTCGTCTACCTGCAGCATCTTCGCGCCCAGCATATCGGGCGTCAATGTCCAGGTGCTATTCCCATACCAAAGCTCAATCGGCGTGGACAATCGGGTCGCGATCTGACTCTTGATGGATTCCTCGCCCTGCTCGAATGTCATGCCCTTCATCTCGGTGCCGTTCACGTAAACATTGCCCAAAAACGCCTGCTGCCCGGTGGCCGCCGTGATGGTAGTATCCGGACCTCCGAGCCGTATAATCAAAATGATCACCCCAACAATGGCCGCCACAACCAGCGCCATCTTGATGGTGTCTTTGATGGATTGTTTGAATGCGCCGCCCTGCGTGCGTTGTGTGCGGCGTCTTGCTCTAGTCTGCGCCATGAATGTCCTCCCTGATGTTTGCGAATTCGTCGCGCATGAAAAGATTATACCACATTGCCCCAATTAGTTAAAACCGATTTTGGACAAAAACTGGTTATAATCGTGGTGCATTTCGTGCCAATTTGTGGTGCCCTCGCCTGGCATGAGTCCACCCGGCAGCCCGTGGGAATCGCTGCCACCCGTGATGATCAGCCCGCGCTGCTTCGCCAAGTGCGTGAAACGCTGGATCTGCGTGGGCGTATGGCGCGGGTGATGCACCTCGATCCCGCCCAGTCCCATCTTCATCAGCACATCGATCCGCTCGGGCAAGAGCGCGGGATCCGCCTGAATGATGCCCGGATGCGCCAGCACCGCGATGCCGCCGCTCTCGCGGATCAACTGAATGCCCTGCTCAGGCGTGAGCTTCTGCCGCTCCACATAGCCCGGCTTGCCCGGCACCAGATAGCGCTGAAACGCCTGGTTCACGCTGCTCGCGTATCCATGATCCACCAGCGCACGCGCCATGTGTACCCGCCCGGGGGCACCTCCGGACGCGATCGGCAGATCCCCCACCTCCAGGTGAATGCCCGCCTGATCCAGCCTTTCGAGCATGCGATCCACCCGCTCATGGCGCTGCCTTTGCAGCCGCGCCAACGTGGACTGCATCAGCTCAGGGCGCTTCATGCCATAGCCCAGTATGTGCACCTCCACCTGGATGCCGCAGCTCAGTTCCACGCCGTCGATCATCCTGAGCCCATACACATTCGCCGCCTCGCGCGCGGCGGGCAAGCCCATCAATGTGTCGTGGTCGGTCAGCGCAAAATCGGTGATGCCTGTCCGCTTCAGCAATGCAACCAACTCACCCGGCGCATCGATGCCATCCGATGCGCTGGAATGCATATGGAGATCCACCTTCATCCATTCTTCCCCTTTTAACCGTGTTGACTTTATCAACACTACCTCGCCGTTCTCCTCGGATGATCAATGGGGATTTCTCGGTCAGAAATCCCGCAAGATAGCGCACACTTGATGCGCTCCAGACCCCCCGAGGAGGCTTGTCGACATATCATGCGTGTTGCTTAATCAATCCACTGTCCCCTATTCGACGTACGGCCTGCGCAATCCGTTCCTCCGATTGAACCAGTCCGAAGCGCACATGTCCCTCCCCGCGCTGCCCGAAGCTGATCCCAGGGATGGCGATCACACCCGCCTTCTCCATCAGCTGCATGCAGAAATCGAGCGAATCGGTGTAGCCCTCTGGCAGCTTCGCCCACACAAACATCGTTGCCTGCGGCTTATCGATCTGCCAACCGATCTCACAAAGCCCCTCATACAATACATTTCTGCGCCCCTCATAGATCAGGCGCGTCTGCTCCACCACGTCCTGCGGGCCGTTTAGCGCGGCCTCGGCAGCGATCTGGATCGGCAGGAAGGTGCCGAAATCGATATGACTTTTGATCAGCGCCAGCTTGCCCACCAGCTCGGCATTGCCCAGCGCGAACCCCACGCGGCAGCCTGGCATGGAATAGGTCTTTGACAGCGAGACAAATTCAAGCCCCACGTCCATCGCGCCTGGCGTGGACAAAAAGCTGCCCGGCCGATGCCCATCAAACGCCAGTTCGCAATAGGCGTTGTCGTGCAGCACCGCGATATCATACTTCTTCGCGAATGCCACCAGCTTCTCATAAAATGCCGGCGGCGCCATCACGCCCACCGGATTGTTCGGATAGGACGCGATGATCAGCTTTGCACGATGTGCCACATCCTCATCGACCGCATCCAGATCCATGATGTAACCATTTTCCCTCAGCTGCGGCACATATTCGAGCTGCGCGCCCGCCAGATAGGGCCCCATCTGAAAGATGGGATAGCCCGGATCGGGCACCAGCACCGTATCGCCCGGATCGATGATCGACAGTGCCAGATGCGCCAACCCGTCCTGGCTGCCCATCAAGGAGCAAACCTGCGTCTTCGGATCGAGCGTCACATCAAAGCGGCGCTTGTAATAATCGGTCGCCGCCTGCAATAGCTGCGGACGATCCTTGATGGCATAGACATAGTTTTCGGGCAGCGATGCCGCATCGCTCAGCGCCTTCATGATGTGCGGCGCGGGCGGCATGTCGGGCGTGCCGGTGGACAGATCAATCACATCCACGCCCATCTGTTGCAGCCGAATCTTGTTGTTGGACATCTCGGTAAATACGCCCGATTGATAGGCATCCAGCTTGGTTGACAGCTTCATAGTACATCTCCCCCAAATATCGCGGCAATGCAAGCATCCGCGGCTGTATCTCTCAAAATATCCTCATCGACAATCTGAATGCACAATGCCGAAAAGCACTGTGCATTCATGATATAAGTTTTTAGGGCAACACCGCATAATTCGCGGATGTGCAGGCGAAGTGAATTTGCGTCAG
>JAJDGF010000084.1 GCA_030265545.1 Eubacteriales bacterium OttesenSCG-928-N13 | reverse complement strand
GAGAACCCTCCATATTTAAACCGCACCCGGTGGCGTGTACACCGGGGAGGACACGCACCATGTGTGCGTACCTTACGCGATTTCTGCCCGTGATGCGGAACGCATCACAAGAAATCGTGCAATCGTTTCCCATCCGAAGAGCGCAGCACAGCGGCGCGATGAGGGCGTGTTGACCTTTGTCAACACGCTAAGGCCTGAAATCATTGCGATTTCAGGCCTTTTGTGGTTTTTGGTGTGGTGGACTACTAGATGCGCCCTTTGAACTGTGGCAGATAGTCGCGGTTGGCGGCGAACATCTCATTCACCATGGTTTGGATCTCCTCCAGTGAGAGCACCGCAGAGGTCAGCGGATCAAATGCGATGGCGTGGAACACCTTGCGCGGGTCGCCGCTCAGAGACGCCTCCACCGCCAGTTCCTCGCAGCGAGCGCTGGTGTTGACCATGATCGCCAGATGGTCCGGCAGCGGACCGACATGCATGGGGGTCAACCCGCGCTGGGATGCCAGCACCGGCACCTCCACGCAGCAGCCCTCGGGCAGGTTGTCGATCAGGCCGTAGTTGCGCACGTTGCCATTGAACTCAAACAGCGTGTGATCGCCGAAGCACGCATTGAAGATGAACGCGGCATATTCGCGCGCGTGCCCGGTTTCCTGCGCGTCCACCGGCTCGGCGGCATATTCCTCAAGTGTGGTGCGCCAGGTATCCTCGCGCTTCAGATATTCGTCCAGGATATACGCGTACACGCCCGGATTCCAGCCGGTTCCGTGCGTGCAATAGCGCTCGATCAGATCGGGGCGCTTCCTGAACCAGGCGTTATACTCGCTGTTGTGGCCGCTGGACTCTGTGACATAGTAGTCCAGATGCTTGTACATCTCGTTGCGCACGATTTCTTCGTTATAGATCTCGGGCCTTTCAATCGCCTGACGAATCAGCGGATAGGCATCCTTGCCATTCCATTTGAAATCCAGATAGAACGCCTGATGGTTGATGCCCGCGCACAGATAGGTGATCTCGTCCATCGGCGCACCGATCCATTTGGCCAGCATCTCGGCGGTGCCCTGCACGCTGTGGCAAAGCCCGGTCACGTTGATCTTGCTCTCGCCCTGCATCAGGCGGCACAGCATCGCCATGGGGTTGGTGTAGTTGAGCACCACCGCATTGGGGCAATATGCCTCGATGTCGTGGCAGATGTCCATAATCACGGGCGCGGTGCGCAGCGTGCGGAAGATGCCGGACGGACCGCGCGTATCGCCGATGTTGATGTCCACGCCATATTTCTTGGGGATTTCGATGTCCGAGCGCCAGATGTTCACGCCGCCCGCCAGGATCGTGATCAGCACGCCATCTGCCCCGTCCAGTGCCTCCTTGCGGTTGGTTGTGGAGATCACCTTGGCGGCATAATTGCCGTTTTTGATCAGGCGATTCACCACATCTGTGATGGCATCCAGCCGCTCCTGATCGATGTCCATCAGTGCGATGGTGGCATCATGAAACGCTGGCAGAGACAGAATGTCGCGAACCACGGTGCGCGTGAATACCATGCTGCCCGCGCCGATAAATGCGATCTTGCTCATGATTTGTCCTCCTCGTTGTGTGATCCGAATAAGGTCATTATACAATCAATGCGTGTTGAAATCAATACGTATTTTGTGTTTGACATAAGTGGATTTAAAGCGTAAAATGAATGAGGAGTGAGCATGCATAGGAGTTATGTTGATATGAACAAAACACATTATCGATTGCATATTGCCGAGCTGGAGCGCGACTTGGAACTGTGCCCGCTGAATGATGACCTATACATCGCAGGTTTCGTGATTTTTGGGGATGTGGAGCTGACCCAGGTCTGCGCGCGCGAGCTGCTGAAATTGGCGCCCGAATATGATGTGCTGATCACCGCGGAATCAAAGGGCATTCCGCTGGTCTATGAGATGGCGCGCCAGAGCGGCGCAAATCGCTATCTATTGTGCAGAAAAGCGCCCAAGCTGTATATGAAGGATGTGCACACCGTCAAGGTGCAGTCTATCACCACCGCCAGCAGCCAGATCCTATGCATCGATGGCAAGGATGCGGAATACATGAAGGGCAAGCGCGTGCTGCTGGTAGATGACGTGATATCGACCGGTGAATCGCTGCATGCGATGGAGCAGCTGGTCACCTCCGTTGGCGGCATCATCGCGGGTCGCATGGCAATATTGGCCGAGGGCGACGCAATGCACCGCGATGACCTGATCTATCTACAGAAACTGCCGCTGTTTGATGCGGACGGAAACGAGATCGAATAACTTTTTTGAGAAGCAGCCATGCGCTGCTTCTCACGATATACAGATCCCATTGGGATGTTTGGAGGGTGTGAACCCTCCATTTTTTAAACATTTGCGCCAGCGGCAAACGACCGCGCCCAAAGGAGGCCAGAGCGCTTCAAACAAGTGCATTCTTGCGGGATTTCTGCCTGCAATATGCGTAGTGAAGCAAGAAATCCCCACTGTCCATCCGAGGAGAATTGCATAAAGGTTGTGAGCCCATGGGTTCGCAAATCTGCCTTCGGGAATGCCACCGCGCATCAAATGAAAATTTGGTGTGCGGTGCCTTGTTCGTCGACAAGGGCACTTGCGCGCGTCTTTTTTGTGCAAAAGATGGCACTTTGATATGGAATTGGCGCATAAAAACCCGTTCAAGTCAAATACTAACTTTGTCCAAGGAGAGATTTGCCCGCCCAACATACCGCGGCAGGCGAAAGGTTGAGAAAGAATTGGGAAGGAAGAACAATCGTATGAGAGCAACAGGCATTGTGCGCAGAATTGATGAACTGGGGCGCGTTGTAATCCCGAAGGAAATCAGACGAACATTGCGCATCCGCGAGGGCGATCCGCTGGAGATCTTTACTGATCATGATGGGGAAGTGGTGCTCAAGAAATATTCACCGATCGGTGAAATCGCGACCATCGCAAAGGATTATACCGATTCATTGCATCGTTCGCTGGGGCATATTTCGTGCATCTGCGATCGGGATATGGTGGTTTCGGCTTCCGGATCGCCCAAGCGTGAGCTGTGGGAGAAGGGCATCAGCACGGAGCTGGACAATGCCATTCAGAACCGCCAAGCGATGCATCTGAATGTATCAAATGGCGACAAGATGATCTCCATTACGGGCGAGGACACGGCCGATGGCTATACCGCGCAGATCATGGTGCCCATCCTGGCCGATGGCGAGATCATTGGCGCGCTGCTGCTGCTGAGCAAGGAGAGCGGCGTATCGATGGATGAGACCGATCTGAAGGTGGCAGAGACCACGGCGACGATCGTCGGCAGGCAGATGGAACAATAATTTCTCCGATTGCGCGGTATGCCCATTTGGTGGTATAATGATGGGGCAAACATACCGCGAGAAGAGGGGATCATTTGAACCATTTGACCATCGTTGGCGCTGGGCTGCATGAAGAGCAGCTTACTTTGGGCGCGATCCGTGCGCTGCAATCGGGCGCGAGCATCGCGCTTAGAACGGAGCACTGCGGCTGTGCGGATTGGCTCAGGACGCAAGGGATCGCATTTTTTGTGCTGGACGAACTGCATGAGCAGGCGGAGGATTTCGCGCAGCTGAATGATATGATCGAGCAGCGCATCATGCAGCTGCTCGATGCGGGCGATCTGATCTATTGCGTGGCGGATGTGCGCGATGTGAGCGTGCCATCCTTGCTTGAATGCTACCCGGATGCGCAGATCATCGCCGGCGTACCGCTGGAGGGCGCGCTGCATGCGATTGCGCAGGGGCCTTCAATGCACCTGGCTGCCTCCGATTATGATGCATTTCAGCCGGAGAGCGATTGCGGCACGCTGATTCGTGAGATCGACACCAGGCAGATCGCATCCGAGCTCAAGCTGCGCCTGATGGAACGCTATCCGGAGGAGGAGCCCATCAAGCTGCTGGAGCCTTCAGGTGCAATGCGTGAAATTCCGCTGTGCGAACTGGATCAACAGCCGGGCGAGGCTTATAACCACATGCTGTGTGCGTATGTGCCGCAGGTGACCGAGATCACGGATCTGCAACGCTTTGGGTTCGATCAGCTCAACCGCATCATGCGCAGGCTGCGCGGGCCAAATGGCTGCCCTTGGGACATCAAGCAGACCCACGAAAGCCTCACATCCAACGTGGTAGAGGAGGCCTATGAGGTGGTCGATGCGATCCAAAGGGGCGACATCGATTCGCTGTATGACGAGCTTGGCGACCTGCTGCTGCAGGTGACCCTGCATGCTGAAATCGCGCGCCAGCACGGGGAATTCACCATCGACGATGTGACCAGCACCATCTGCCAAAAGATGATCTCACGCCATGTGCACATCTTCGGCAAGGAGACGGCCACGACCGCCGAGGACGCGCTGCAGCTGTGGGAGAACGTCAAGAAGAAGGAACGCAACCTGAGCAGCACAACGGGCACCATGCGCGCCGTGACCAAGAGTCTGCCTGCTTTGATGCGCGCCGAGAAGGTGCAGAAGAAGGCAGCATCCGTCGGCTTTGATTGGGATGAGGCGATCCTGGCACTGGACAAGGTCTATGAAGAGGCGGACGAGGTCAAACAGGCGATCACCGATGGCGGGTATGAAGAGGAGCTGGGGGATCTGCTGTTCGCGGTGGTGAACGTTTCTCGGCTGCTCAAGGTGCAGCCGGAGCTGGCATTGATGCGCGCAATCGACAAATTCGTCGCTCGATTTGATGCGATGGAACAGTTGATTTTGCGCGACGAAAGGCAGCTAGAAGGCATGTCTTTGGCTGAAATGGATGAATATTGGGGGCTTGTGAAACAAAATTGTGTTAAACAATGAAAAAGTTGAAGATTTAGCAGGAATTTTGTGCCACGGGCGCGAAAATGGATAAATTGTATGCGTATGCGTGTACAAGCTGTAATAGCAAATAATTTTGGAGGTGCTTATCAAATGAATAAGGCAACGTTTATCGCACAGGTAGCAGAGAAGTCGGGTTTGGATCGCAAGCAGGCTGACAAGGCGCTCGAGGCAGTCATCGAGACCGTGACCGAGGCGCTCAAAGCGGGCGACAAGGTTCAGCTGATCGGCTTTGGCACGTTCGAAGTGAAGACCCGTGCAGCCCGCACCGGCCGCAACCCCGCAACCGGCGCGACCATCGAGATCGCCGCCTCTAAGAATCCGGTCTTCAAGGCTGGCAAAACCCTGCGCGACGCGCTGTAAGTCTAAAGCATGTAGAGCGATCCGTTTGCCGAACCGGCAACCGGGTTGCTTTGGCGTTGAAGGAGGGTCTTCGTTTGTTCGAACGCACCCTTCTTTTTGCTTTTCATTCGCAGCAGTGCTGTCGCCCTGAAAAGGAGCTCTATCTATGAGCAAACAGAACGGTAAGGACACGCCGAACGTTCCCAATCAGCCCATGCGGCTGGATAAATATCTGAAGGTTTCGCGCATCATCAAGCGCAGGTCGGTCTCGAATGAGGCCTGTGATGCGGGGCGCGTGATGCTCAACGGCAAGCCGGCCAAGGCAGGTGCGGCCGTGAAGGTGGGGGACATCGTCTCCGTCCGATTTGGTGAGCGCCTCACGCAATATGAGGTGGTCACGCTGTCCGAGCACGTCCTAAAGCAGGATGCGCAGGGCATGTATCGGATCATCCCATGATGAACAAATCGGGCATCTGGGCGCTGGTCGTGGCCGCGGGCAAGGGCGAGCGGCTGGGGCTGCCCTACAACAAGGTGTTTCATATGCTGGGCGGGCGCAGTGTGCTCGGTCGGTGTTTTGATGCGCTTCAAGCGGCGGATTGCTTTGAGGGTGCGGTGCTTGTGCTGTCTCAAGATGACATGCAGCGCTACGAGCAGCTGATCGATCAGGAGGGCGAGCTGCCCTTGGTTCGACATGTGGCGATTGGTGGCAAGAATCGTCAGCAGTCTGTGAAGAATGGTCTGGACGTGCTGCCCAGCGATGCCAAGATCGTAGCGATCCATGATGCGGCGCGTGCGTTCGTGCCGCCCGAGGTGGTCGTCGACACCGTCCAGTCCGCGATCCAATATGGAAGCGGCGTGGCGGCAACGGTCGTGACCGACACGATCAAGCGGGTCGATCGCGAGGGGTTGTCCATCGATACGCCCGACCGCGAATCTTTAAGGGCGGTGCAGACGCCGCAGAGCTTTCAGGTGGATTTGATTCAAAGCGCGCATGAGAGGGCGATTGCGGACGGTTATGTCAGCACGGACGACGCTGCGCTGATGGAGCGATACAATGGCCCCGTTCGGCTGTGCTGCTCAGCGCTGGGCGATCGCAACATCAAATTGACCAAGCCGGAGGACTTAAAGGCGGTGGACAAAATGGGCATGCTCAGAATTGGTCAGGGCTATGATGTGCATCGGCTGGTGCCCGATCGGAAACTGATCCTGTGTGGTGTGGAGATCCCGCATGAGCTGGGTCTGTTGGGGCATTCAGATGCGGATGTGGCCACCCATGCGCTGATGGATGCGATGCTAGGCGCGGCAGCGCTGGGCGATATTGGACGACATTTTCCGGATACCGATCCCAGATATAAGGGCATTTCCTCGATCGAGCTGCTCAAGCAGGTTGATATGTTGCTCAAACAGCAGGGCTATCACGTGAACAATCTGGACGTCACGATCATTGCGCAACAGCCCAAGCTTGCGGGATACATGGATCAAATGAGGACAAATCTGGCGCAGACACTCGGTGTATCGATCGATCAGATCAACGTCAAGGCCACCACCACAGAAAACTTGGGCTTCGAGGGACGAGGCGAGGGCATCTCGGCCGCCGCCATCGCATCCCTGGAAAAGCGATAAAAGGAGATATGATTATGGAAAGCATCGTGCGCGATCTGAGCCTGGCGCCGTCTGGCGCGCTGAAAATTGCCTGGGTAAAGGATCACATGCCCATCTTGTCATTGATTGAGCAGCGTTTCATCAAGGAGCAGCCGTTCAAGGGACTCAGGATTTCCATGTCCATCCATCTGGAGGCCAAGACGGCACGCACGGCGCTGTTGCTCAAGGCGGGCGGCGCGGATGTGTATGCCACTGGTTGCAATCCACTGAGCACGCAGGATGACGTGGCGGCGGCGCTCAGCCAGATGGGCGTGAAGGTGAATGCCTGGTACAATGCGACGGAAGAGGAATATCATGATCACTTGATCCGGACGCTCAGCTGCAAGCCTCACATCTTGATCGATGACGGCGGAGATTTGACCCACATCCTGTGCGACGAGCGCCCCGATCTGGCACATTCATTGCTGGGTGGCGGCGAGGAGACCACCACCGGCGTGATGCGTCTGCGTGCGCGCGCGGCGGAGGGCAACCTGCCCTTCCCGATGATCTGCGTGAACGATGCGCAGATGAAGTATCTGTTTGACAATCGCTATGGCACGGGTCAGTCGGTGTGGGACGGCATCATGCGCACCACGAATTTGGTCGTGGCCAGCAAGAACGTGGTCGTGGCTGGCTATGGCTGGTGCGGCAAAGGCGTCGCGATGCGAGCCAAGGGGCTGGGTGCGCGCGTGATCGTGTGCGAGGTGAACCCGATTAAAGCAGTTGAGGCAGCGATGGATGGGTTTGATGTGATGAGCATGGAGGAGGCGGCGAAGGTGGGCGATCTGTTCGTCACGGTCACCGGCTGCAAGGACATCATCACCATGAAGCATGTACCGCATCTCAAGCAGGGCGCGATATTGTGCAATGCCGGACACTTCAATGTCGAGGTGGCGGTGGAGGAGCTCAAGCGCACTGCAAAGGTCACCAAGGTTCACCATAATATCGAAGCGCTCGATTTTGAGGGCGGGAAGCGCGTCTATCTGCTGGCGGATGGCCGATTGGTCAACCTGGCCGCGGGCGATGGACATCCGGCGGAGATCATGGACATCAGCTTCGCGCTGCAGGCGCTCACGGCCGAGTATGTGGCCAAGCACTATGCGCTGCTGCCCAAGGCGGCGATTGAGCTGCCGGAGGAGCTGGATGAGATGGTGGCGCAGATGAAGCTGCAAACGATGGGGCTTTCGATCGATGCACTCACCGAGGAGCAGAGCCAGTACATCCATTCGAGCAACGGATGATGAGCAAGACTTGTATTCAGAATGTTCGGCTGTATACCGGAAAGCAACGGATCGAAGATGCCGCGATTCTGACGGACGGCGCGCGCTTTCTGTATGCGGGTGCGGCCAAGAATTGTCCACCTCATGAGGGTGCGCGGGTGATCGACGGCAAACACGGGATCGCCATGCCCGGGTTCTATAACGCGCACACGCATGCTGCGATGTCGCTGCTGCGCGGCGTGGGTTCCGATCTGGCGCTGATGGACTGGCTGGGGCAGATGGGCCCTTATGAGGCGAAATTCGACGGCGATGCGGTGTATTGGGGCACGCAGCTGGCCATGATGGAGATGATCAGGCGCGGCGTGGTGGCGTTCGCCGACATGTATTTTCATATGGATCGGGTCGCGCAGGCAGCAAATGAGAGCGGCATGCGCGCAGTGCTGTGTCGTGGCTGTTCGGATGAACAGGGCGTGAACAGCCTGGTGCAGCTGCATCAGGACTGGAATGGAAGAGGAGACGGCAGGATCCGCATCCAGATGGGTCTGCATGCGGAATACACCTCCACGCCCAATCTGGTGCGCTATGCGGTGGACAATGCGCAGCGATTCGATACAGGATTTCATACGCACATTTCTGAAACCGCACGAGAGCATGCCGACTGCATCACGAGACACGGCGTGACGCCCGCACGATATTTCTATGATCTTGGTGCATTGAATGAAGGGACAATCGCAGCGCACTGCGTGCATCTGACGGATGAGGACATCGAGCTGATGCGCATCAGCGGCGCAAGCGCAGCGCACAATCCCGCCAGCAACATGAAGCTGGCCAGCGGCTTTGCCCCCGTGCAGCGGATGCTTGATCAGGGGATCAATGTGTGTCTGGGTACCGATGGCGCGGCCAGCAACAACATGTATGATATGTTCGCTGAGATGCGTCTAGCGGCGTTGATCGCGAAGGGACACAGCGGAGATCCGACGGCGCTCAATGGCAAGGATGCCATCCATATGGCGACAAGAGCGGGTGCAAAGGCGATGGGCTTCCAAGATGCAGGGTTGATCCAATCGGGTATGCTTGCCGATCTGATCCTGTTGGATGGCGAAGCAGAGAACCTGCTGCCCGGGCATGACCCGATCGCCGACATCGTGTTCGCCGCGCAGGGCTTGAATGTGCGATTGACGATGGTAAATGGTCGCATCCTATATCAGGACGGCGCATTCACAACGATCGATGAACAGCAGGTGCGCACCAAGTTCATGGAGCATGCAAAATTGCTTTCGATCATCTAAACACAAATTCATCT
>JAJDGF010000083.1 GCA_030265545.1 Eubacteriales bacterium OttesenSCG-928-N13 | reverse complement strand
ACAAGAAGAAACGCGAGATTTTCCCGTTTCTCCTCAAAGATCTTTAGCACAGATACCATTCGACCGCCCCCCCCCTGCGTTTGGCGAGGCGCTCGTATGTGATACGGTAAAAAAGCAGTACGGCTAAACGATCCAACGCGTGATCGAAGCCACACGCGGGGAACTGAGCGTGACCGACGCGTGCGTGACTGACGTGGACTGAGGCTCGCCGGATTGACCAACAGACGAAGCTGCATATGCACAGAAGGCCGAAGTAATCATAAAAAGCAGAGCGACAATGTGCCCTGCTTTTTCCGATCGCAGGTGGTGCGTCAAGCATTCACCTCGGCCAGCGTTCTTCGCGACCTGGTAAAGCGGGGAATGGGTTGTGGGGTTCCGACTGATACCAGTAGCTCACGGAGGCCACGTCGTCTTGACGCTCGAACAGGCCGCGGTCGCACACGCCGATCTGTTGCAGTTCGACGCGCAAGTCCTGCTCGAACAGGATTGGGTCAAGGATGTGCCAGCGATAGAAGCCGCGCATGGGCGGGCACTGGCGGTCCCAGTAGTCGGAATGGAACGTGTCGGTGTGGGAATAGAAGGGATAGCCTAGGAACGGTGTGCAGTAGGTCTTTTCGACCATGTGGCCCTCTTCGTTAGTGTATCCGCCGAACGACCATGCGCCGCCGAAGTAGTCCTCGGTACCGGTAGAGCACTGAGTGGGATAGAGGTCATCGCCGTCGATGTAGAACTTGAACTCGCCCTCGCCCCACCAGTATCGCTCCAGCGTGGTCAGCGCGAGGTAGGTGCCGATGTAGTGTCCCTTGCCCTTCACATTGTCGAGCAGCACATAGTCTTTCTGCAGTTGCGTGAGCCGCTCTCTGCGCCACTGGGCGTGGAAGTAGCCGATATCTTCGGGCAACTCATCGTGCAGGCAGTAGTCGATCTGGAAGAAGAAGCCGGGGACGTCGCCCTTGTGTTGGTTCTCGATCTCGATGCGCGCGTGTTTTCTGAAGGGCATCTGCAGATAACTGTTCATGCCGCGCTTGGGGTTGACGACGATGGGCATGGAGTTGACTTCGCAGCCACGCGCAAAGCCGTTGAGGAAGAAGTCGCCCAGCGGGCATTCGACAGAAGGCGTTTCTTCACCGTCCCAGAACATCCGCAGCACCACATCGCGCAGCACAAACTTGCCGGCGGCGGTGGCATCGGCGACGGTGAGCCAGATGTGCTGGATTGTGCCCGGGCCGTCGATATTGGCCAGCACCACGGTCTCGCCGGCGGCCACGCTGCGGATGCAGGGCGAACCCTTGCGTGACGGGCCGAGGGCGCTGGGAGCCATCGCTGCCGCGCCTTTTTCACCGTTTCTGTTTTCCCAGTTGATGGAGCGCGAGCGCCCCGATTTCAGCATCGGCAGCGCGTTCATCGCGCCTGTAAATCCGTTCAACATAGAGATCTAATCCTCCTTATTGTTTGACGCCGCCCGCCATGATGCCTTCCATGATCTGCTTCTCAAAGCATAACACAAATACGATGATGGGCGCAATGATGATCCAGCCCATCGTCGAGATCAGGTCCCAGGGCACGTCATAGGTGTTGTCGCGGGGCACGGTGGTGATGCCGATGGAGAGCGTCTCGATGCGGTTGGCGAAGAACAGCGGGGTGAACAGGTCGTTCAGGCAACTGATGAAGTTGATGATGGCGATGGTCGCGATGGCGGGCATCATCAGTGGCAGCATCACATAGAACAACTTTTGGATGAAGTTGGTGCCGTCCACCTCGGCGGCCTCCTCGATGGAGACCGGGATCTGCTGCACGAAATTCATCAGGATCAGCACCGAGAATGGCAAGATAGCGCTGGTGTACATGATTGACAGCCCCGCATAGGTGTCCAGCAGGTGTGCTGCGCGCAGAAAATCATAGGCGGAGCGCGCGGTGACGATGCCGGGGATCATGGACGAGAACAGCAGCAACATGTTGGCGATCTTCAGTCCGCGAGTGGGGAAGCGGGCGAACGCGTAGGCGGCCATCATGCCGAACAGGATGGAGCTGACCAGCGCGATCGACGTGATGATGAGCGTGTTTTTCGCCTTGTCCCAGATGTGGAGTTGGGTGAATACCTTTTGATAGCTGTCGAAGTTCGCGCCTGCGGGAAAGAAGTCGATGGGGGTTTTGTAGAGTTGGCTGGCGGGCGTGATGGACGAGATGAAGATCCACCACAGCGGCAGAATGATGATGAAGCAGATGGCGATGGTGAGCCCCCAGCGCAGCAGGAAGCCGGGCAGGTTCTTTTTCTTGATGCCGAATACCATGATGCGGCCTCCTCTCTCAATAGTCGATCTTCTTGATGAAGAACAGGTTGACCATGCTCAGCAGCGCCATCATGATGAATAGCACCACCGCGATGGAGCTGGCATAGCCCAAGTTTAGATGGGAAAAGGCCTCCATGGAGATCCGATATGCCAGCAGCGATGTGCCTTCGGCCGGGCCGCCGGCGGTCATGGAATAGACCACGTCAAAGCTGGTCAGCCGCCACATCGAAAAGAAGATCAGCAGCGTCAACAGGTTGCGCTTGATCAGCGGCAGCGTGATCAGGAAGAAGCTGCGCACCGGGCCTGCGCCGTCAATGCTGGCGGACTCATACACGTCGCCGGGGATGAACTGCAGCCCTGCCAGCACGAGAATCGCAAAGAATGGGATGTCCTTCCACAGGTCCACGGCGATGACGGCCATGCGGGCCGTGTCCTTGTAGACCAGCCAGTCGAACTGAAAGCCGGGGACAAACCAGCGAATCACGTCGTTCATCAGACCATAGGTGCCGTTGAACGCCCAGCGCGCCGCGATGCCCACCACCACCATGGGCATCGCCCACGGAATCAGCGTGATGGTGCGCAGCAGTTTCTTGGCGCGGAACTTTTGGTTCAGCATCAGCGCGAGAATCATTCCGAGCACCAGATGCAGCGCGATGGACACCGCCGCGAAGAGAAATGTGAACTCCAGCGAGCGCAGAAACTTGTCGTCGGTCCACATGTTGATGAAATTGTCGAGCCCGATGAACGTCTTTTTGTTGCCCTTGAAGATGCTCAGGTTGAACAGGCTGTTATAGAATGTCATCAGGAACGGATAGAGCGTGGTGAATGTGCGGATCAACAGCGCCGGTGCCACCAACACCCACGCGATCCAGACGCGGTTCTTTTTCCCGGTGTAGCCTGGAATGGCTGCGGGTTTTGTGGCAGGCTTTGCCATGCTCATGATGAACTCCCCCAATCCATTGGAATATAGAAAATCAGGAGGATGGAGTCCCATCCTCCTGACCCCGCTTCTGCGAATATTACGGTTTCATGCTCTCGTAGGCCTTGAGCTGCAGGTCGGCGGCCTCGTCCAGGGTCACCTCGTTCAGGATGTAGCGCTGGAAGATGGTGCCAACTTCGGAGATGTACTCCATCGTGGCTGGGACCATCGGACGGCCATGGAGTACGGACTTCTCATTGTACTCGTTCAGGGCCTTGATCATCTCATGCCAGGGCGCGTATTTTTCAGCCTGGATGGTCTCGCCTGCCAGCACGTCGGGGCGCGCAGGGGGATTGCCTGTCAACTCCAGATAGGCCAGTTCGAACTCGGGGGAGGTGGCGTATTCGAGAACCTTCTTCGCCTCTTCCTTGTTCTGGCTGCCCGCGTTCAGCACGTAGTACCAGGCGTCCATGAAGGTGGTAGACACTTCGAAGGTGGGCACGGTGATCATGTGGATCTTGTCTTCGCCATACACGCCGGACTCGATGAAGTCATTGATGACGCCGCACCACATGAACTCCATGGCGTGCTTGCCGTCGATGAACTTCTGGTTCATGGGTTCGTACTGCTCCGCAAGCTGGCTCAACGGAGTGACCTTCCAGGTGTTGGCCATGTCATACATGAACTGTAGACCGGCCTGGGTCTTGGCGTCCTTCCAATTAAAGAAGTCGCCGCTGAACAGGTTGATGAAGATGCCGATCTCGTTAAATGAATAGGTGTGTTCCCAAGCGCCAGCATAGCCGAAGGTGCCCGCAGCCTCGTCTGTGGAAGCTTTGATGAACGCCTCGAATTCTTCTTGGTTGGTGGGAATGGCCAGGCCGGTTGATTTAACGAAGTCCTCGTTGATCCACAATGTGATCATGCCGTTGTAACAAGGGACACCGTAGATGTTGTCGCCGACCATGTAGCGGTCCTTCATGAAATCCTGATTGAACAAGCCCGCCACTTCAGGGCGCATGACGTCCCCTTGCAGCGGCTCAAGGAAATCCGCGTACATAAATTGGGTCACCATCTCGTCGTTTATGTGCATGATGTCCACGGACGAGTCGCCGGAGGCGAGGATGGTGGTCATCTTGGCGACGCGGTCATCGGGGTTGCTGGGCGAGGTAATGGCCTCAATCTCGACACCGGAGCCCTCGGACAACAGTTTCAGGAAATCGTCCCAGCCGACCTTGGTGGTGTCGTTGGTCATGATGGTCACCTTGGCGAAGGCGGCTGTGCTGGGGAGCAGCAGCGCGATCATCAGCACCAGACAGACGAGCAACTTGGTCTTCTTCATGATTGGAGTCTCCCCTTTCGTGCAGTTATGAGATCATTGTAGGGTGTGGAAACGTAAAAATGAATACAATCTTTTGACTGATTGCTATAATTTCCTGACTGAATCGCCGTGATAATGCCATTGTGATTGTGCGCATGGTCGGTTTCTGTTATAATGACGCAACGAGCATAACGTGGTGGGTGAGAGAGATGCCGAGGCCCGCATTTTGGGACTTTATACGTCGTCGCGTGCCGTTTCGGACGCTATATCAGAAGCTGTTGCTGAGCCATCTGTTGATCACATTGATCTGTCTGAGCGTCATGGGCGGGTTCAACTATATCGCCACGCGGTCCATTAACAACACGCACATCGTGGATCTGCTGCAGCACACCAGCAACCAGCTGCAGAGCACATTGACCACGCGATTTCAACAGATGGAGCGCACATCCGCCATGCTGCAGTTCACGCTGTATTCGATGCTGAACCGCAACAACTCCAAGTTCAATCAGGCGCAGCTCGCCACCCAGACTCGCAATAGCCTGACCTCGATGCAGGAGTCGTTCAACTTCTTGAACATCAGCGCGTATCTGCCCAGCGACTTTTTGGCGTCTGAGGAGGGGATTACGTTCCATGACATCACGGAATTGGACGGCCGCCACCGCGCGCCGGAGGTGCTGAACACGCCGCTGCATCAGCTGGGCTGGATGGCGTTTGTGGATTATGAGTACCCGTTTATGCGGTTTTCGACCAGACGCCATTACAGCCTGCTGAGCTGTTTCAGCACCGTGCGCACGGGCGCGTCGCAGCAAAACTTTACCTACTTCATCGATCTGGACGAGCGCGAGATTGCGGAGACGCTTTCGACCGGCGGCGAAACATCGCAGGTGAGCCAGTATCTGATCGACGCTTCGGGCACGGTCATCTGCCATCCCGACGCGGCGCTGCTCGGTACGCGTCTGCCCGGCGAGTTGGTGGCTGTCATTTCTGGCATCCCGGAGGGCGGTACGGAGCTGTATAAAGGTGAACAGTACTATGCTCGAACGTTGCTGCCGTCGCCGTGGACGTTAGTGGTTTCGGTGCCCAATGATTACGTCTGGGCGCAGGATTCGGCCACGATACTGAGCATCCTGTTGGCCGCGCTGGTCGCCACGTCGATCGCGCTGGTGACCGCGTCGCTGGTGTCCCATCAACTCACAAAGAAGCTGCGCGCCATGAACGCGGTAATCCAGTCGGTGGCGCCGTCGTTCGCCGCGCCGGGCGAGAGCGTCGCCCCGATCGAACAGCGAATGGTCGTCCCACAAGACACGGAGCCTGTGGACGAGATGGACAAACTATCCATCGTGTTCAACCAGATGATTGATAAGTTGAATTTGGAGATGCGGCGCGCGCTGATGGGGATGCGAGAGCAGGAGGAACTGCGCTATCAGTTGCTGCAAGCTAAGATCAATCCACACTTTCTGTATAACATACTGGACTCCATCAAGATCTGCAACTCGCTGGGGCGGTACGCCGATTCCAGCCAGATGCTGGAGATGCTGGCTCAGTTCTATCGGTTGATTTTGAGAAAGAGCAAGGACCTGATTTCCATTGAAGAGGAGCTGGAGATCGTGCGTTTGTATCTGGAGATGGAGTCGATCAGCCACGATTACTGCTTCACCTGGTCCATCCAGGCAGAGGAAGACATCGCGATGTTCATGATTCCTCGGTTTGTGCTGCAGCCGATCGTCGAAAACTGCATCACCCACGGCATTCCCGGAGATACAGGGAAGATGCATATCTCGATCATGCTGAGCTATCTGGAGGACAACATCTATATCGAGATCGCCGACAATGGGCTCGGCATGTCGCAGGAGCAGCTGCTCATGCTGAACGAAGTGGTGCGAGGTGGGCATCCGTCAGGCAACCGATTCTATGGGCTCAGCAATGTGTATGCGCGCCTGCTGCCGTTCACGGCATCGGACGATCCGATCCGGTTCGAATCCGAGGCGGGCCGTGGCACCACCGTGAGCATCATCCTGCAACAGACCATCGCGTGGGAGGAGGGTCCTGATGAACGAGCACAAACTGATGATCGCGGATGACAATGCGCTGTCCATACAGGGGCTGCTGGCCAACGTCGACTTTGCCGCGCTGGGCATCGACGTATGCGGCACCTATCTGAACAGCATGGAGTTGCTGAAGGCGCTGGAGGCGCATGATGATGTGGACCTGATCGTGTCAGACATCCGCATGCCGCACATGACGGGGTTGGAAATGGCGCACGAGGCGTTGAGTGTGCGCGCGGACATCAAGATCATCCTGATCTCGGCGTATGACGACTTTGAGTATGCCCAGGAGGCGCTGCGGATTGGCGTGTACGATTATATACAAAAGCCGATCAATTACCGGTACATGACAGACGTGCTGAGGAACGCCTGCAAGGAGATCGATGAACAGCGGCGACTAATTCAGCAGTTGAGCCGGACCAGGCCCGAACTCACCGCCAAGTTCTATTCGGACATCCTGCACATGTATCCGACGCTGGCGGAGACGCTGCTCAGCGACAAGATGGAATATCTGGGCATTGAGGCCGCGCGCGGGCCGCATGTGTGCGTGGCGATCACCTCTGACGCCCGTGAGTCGATGATCGGATCGTTGGGGGTGGAGCGATATATGCTGATGACCATGCAGATGCAGAAAAACATCGAGCAGGTGTTTTCGAGGCACATGCACTGCCAGATGCTGATGGAGCGGGACATGCTGGTGGCGCTGCTGAACAAGCCGGACGCTGAACCGGGGCTGTTTGTCAGCGAGATCGGTCAGCGGCTGCAGCAACTGAGCGCCACCAAGGCCTCCGAACTGCTCCAGCCCTGTTTTGGCATTGGCCAGCCCGTGGCTTCGATCTGGTCGCTGAGCCATTCTCTGGACACGGCGATGCAGGCGCTGAACCTGCGGTTTATCTTCAGCGATAAAAACCTGTTTGTGTCCGAAGTGCCCCAGGAGGCATCGCTGGTGCCGTTTGCCAGTCTGCTGGAGACCAAGGAGCGCATGATCCTGTGCATCTCCAAGCGCGACGAGGCGGCGCTGCGTGCGCTGACTCAGGAGATCCTGAATGGGTTCGCGGAAAATCAGATGGATCGATTGTCCGCCATATCGTATGTGCATGTGATGGTCTCCTGCCTGCTCAGCTATTTTGCCGACAAGAACATCCATCTGGAGCCGGTGTACGCTCAGCTATTCGAGTTCGGCAACCGGCCCCGCCAGTACCAAACCAGTGAGCAGGTGGTGAACGAGCTGTTTCAGCTGTGTACAGCCATCATGCGCGCGCTGGACGCATCCCAGCAGAGCCACCAGGAGCGCATGGTGCAGCGCGTGAAGTCCTACATCGAGGACCGGCTGGGCGACCCGCAGCTGCGGCTGGAGAGCATCGCCACCGCCATGCACGTCAACGCGTCGCACCTGAGCCGCTTGTTCAAGAAGCTCGAATCCTGCACCATTTCCGACCACATCACCCACCGCCGTGTCGAGCGCGCCAGCCAGCTCCTGTACAACATGGAGGACTCCATTGCGGCCGTCAGCGAACGCGTCGGTTACGCCTCGCCCTACTACTTCAGCGCCTGCTTCAAAAAGGTCCTCGGCGAGACGCCTAGCGAATACCGTAAGCGCATCCAACAATGATCACAGGCACAAAGCGCATCGCCGCTTCCAGACGAAGATTCCGGGAGCGGCGATGCATTTTGGTGGGATCAGTTCATATCAATGAAGCGAGGAATGTCGATCACCACACCACCTTGCATGGCGGACTCGTGGGCGCAGATTCCGGTGCCTGTCCAGTATGCACCCATGATGTCGTCCAGCACGGCGGGGCGCTCTTCGAGGATGGATCGCACGAATTCGTGTACCAAGTGTGGATGTGAACCGCCGTGGCCGCCGCCCTGTTTGAACGACAGGTGGGTGTTTTCGTTGTTGTACACGGTGGCGGTTGTGAAGCCGGCGATCTCCTTGGGCAACAGGTGCGCATAATCGGGCACCTCGATGCGCCGGGCCGTGATCTCGCTGCCCCGTGCACTCTGATTGCTCTTGCCGTTCTTGTCGATAATGTCCACCTGCTGCAAGTGGCCGGTACGCTCGAACAACACGGGCGATTCTTGTTCCAACTGTTGCCATTCAAAGCTCATGTTTTCGCCGTACACGCTGAAGCACTCTTCATAGCTACGTGCAACGCCGTACAGGAACCGCTGCATCTCGATGGTGATGTCGCTGTCCTCAAGAGAGATGAACGCCGCCTCAAACGAGAACGGGCAGCCGTAGGGCTTGACAAGCTCGTCCCGCACACGTCCGGAACCGCGCGCATATACCTGCTTGGGCAGGTGCCCTGAAAGCATCAGGCAGGGAGCCACGGCGTGCGTGGGATGCATCAGTGGCGGGAACCCGTTCCAATATTCCGGCCAGCCCTCCATGTCCTGATGATGTGCGCAAGACATGTACTGGATCCGCCCAAACGTGCCCGCGTCGACCAGTTCTTTTACATAGAGAAACTCGCGCTGGAAGATGGTGGTCTCCATGAACATGTAGTTCTTGCCAGACGCCTTGCGCGCGGCGATGATATCGGTCAGATCCTGAAGGCTCATACCCATTGGAATAGTACACCCGCAGTGCTTGCCCGCGTTCAAGGCGCGGATGGATAATGGCGCGTGCGTACTGGGTGGGGTGACCAAGTGAACCGCATCCACCTCTGGGTCGTCCAACACCTGTTGGATATCGGTCAGGCACCGCTCCTGCGGAATGCCGTATCGATCGCGCGCAATGGCAAGCAGCGCCTCGTTGGTGTCGACGGCATAGACCTTGTCAACATCAGGGTGCTTTACATAGATGGCAATAAACTCCATGCCGAAACTC
>JAJDGF010000082.1 GCA_030265545.1 Eubacteriales bacterium OttesenSCG-928-N13 | reverse complement strand
TCGTGGACGAGGTACCGCATCTGGTCGAATCGGAGGACTGGGCGCTCGATGCGGAATATGCCATCAACGGCATGCGCATCCCGCGGCTGTATCAATATGACTATCGCAAGGTGATCTGCTTTTATTATGGCCGTCCCAAATCGGTCGCCACGTCCGGTTGCGGCGCGACCAGCATGTCCATGGTCATCGCGTATCTGACGGGAAACACGCGCCAATCGCCCTACACGCTGTTCCGCTGGGCGATCAACAACCAGCTGTATGAGGGCAGCGGCCTGACGCACGAAGCGCTGCTCAGCATCGGCGAAAACTATGGCGTGGGCGGCGAATGGATCCGAAAGGACAAGGATCAGGTGATCGCCGCGCTGCAGGCGGGGAAGCCCGTCATCGCGCACATGGGATATGGCCAGTTTACCCGCCGTGGTCACTATATCGTGCTGCGCGGACTGACCGGGGACGGACGTGTGCTGGTGAATGACCCGAACAGCTTCTTCAATAGCGTGGTGCCGTTCAAGATCGAGGACATCCTGCGCCAAACCAAGACCTCCACACCGTTTCTGATATGTGATTTGCTGGAGGACAATGATGAACCAACGATCGAATGACATATTAAAAGCGACCAGATCTCAGGTCGCTTTTTGGATTATGCATGAGTTTGCAGGAATGGCGTGACCCGATCCGCATAGCCGCGTGTGTCCACCAGATAGCTGATGGCGTGCGGCGCACCGTCCACGATGAACAGTTGCTTTTCGGCCGTGCAAGTCTGATAATTCTGCTCGGACATATACGTGGGCACGAAATCGTCCGCCCCGCCATGCACAAACAGCATCGGCAGCGGGCATTTTTTCATGGCGTTCAGCGTGGAATCGCTGCCCAGCCAGTAGCCGGACGTGACGCGAAACACCAGGCTCAGCGCCCAGATGAGCGGCGGAAAGTGCACAGAATAGTTGCGCTGCATCAGATACATCACAATATCGCGCGGGCTGGTAAAGCCGCAATCGGCGATGATCCCCTTCACATTCGCGGGCAGATCGAGTGCGCTCGCCATCATCACTGTGGTCGCCCCCATCGATAGCCCGTGCAGGAAGATCGAGATGTCGTCCCCATATGCACGGAGCAATTCCTGCGCCCAAGCCTTGGCATCATAGCGCTCCTTCAGGCCGAAGCAGATCAGCCGCCCCTCGCTGGCACCGTGCGCGCGCATGTCGGTGCATAGCACGCTGTAGCCCAGCCGATGATAGAACTTCACCGCGCAGCCGAAATCGTGCAGCGAGCTTGAATGATAGCCATGGATCAGGATCACGAACTTCTTTTGATCCCTGCCGGGCAGCAGATACCCCATCAGCCGCAGCCCGTCATGGCTCTGGATGTGCATCACGCGCAGGTGCCGATTTTCACTCAGTAGCCAATCGTGCGCCAGCTTAAACCGCCCGTAATAGGGCTTTGGGATCGATTCGGACAGCGGCTCATACAGCGGATTGTAGGGCGGCGTGCGGCGAAAAAACGCCATAAAGAAGATGCGAATCGCGATCCACAAGAGTATCGCAACCCCAATCAGCAGCGCCCCAGCCAGCGCGATAAAAACCCATTTCATCTAGCAACCCTCCCTGATACGCCCTCGTCGAACTGCAAGGTGCCATTGCCATAGATCTTTGATTTGAGCCGTCAGCGGTCTGTCCACAGGCTGACTTGTGAACCCATGGGTTCACCACCGCTTTGTCTTTCTCCTCGGATGAACAATGGGGAAATCCTGTTTCATTTCGTGTTACGGTCAGAGATCCCGCAAGGCAGCGCCTGCGTGAGGCGCGCATGATCCCTTAGGCCGCTGGCGTACATGCCCGACGGATTGAAGCTGGAGGATCAGGGCACGCCAGACCTCGCGATGAGGCTTGTCGACAGCCTGATTCATCTTTTCTCAGAATAGCAAAAGACTGTGTCCGCCTAATGTTCTTTTTAGGACAGCTATATGCTCATCCCATGAGCGCGAAACCCAGAACTTTGTATAGGTATTATATCATATATCCCTCAATCACAACCAAAAAGAATTGCGACGATGTACCATATGGCACATCGTCGCAACTTTGTTCATTCAGACCGTTCGCAAACCCCTCGGGGGCATGCAGGGTGCATTGACGACCGTCAACGCACTGGATTACATGGCGCCCTCGATTGCCGAGGTGGCCTGCCCGATCAAGCCGGCCAACGAGGGGATGGTCATCAGGTTGCCCATCACCGAGAAGCCCAGCGTCATGATTTCTTCTGTGGCGCGGGTCTTCTGTTCCTCGGTCATGTTGGCGGCATCGATCACTTCCATGCCGGTGGTATCCGGGAACTTTCCGTCCACATTCGTGGAGGTGTTGATCATGATGTTCGTGCTCAGGTGCATGTTGGTCTGGCCGTTCATGGCCATCTCAAGCGCGCCCTGGTGCACGGTATCTCCGTCATTGGTGATGGTGCCGTTATAGGCAACTTCAAAGGAGTTGCCACCGGCGTTATCGTTGATGAGCAGATAGTAGCTCTCGCTGGTGTCTGCGAGCGCCTGCACATATGTCGCCATCACGAGGGGCGTTTCGCCCTGCATCACGTTCAGGTTCAGCACATCGGCGATCGAGTCATCGCCGGTCTGGTCCGATGTCAGCAGCTCAAACACGATGCTGGCCTGCGGTGTGCTGGAGTCCGTATCTGTGCCATTGGCAGAGGTGAGATTCACATAGCCCTGGCCCACATAGTGGCCTGGGAACGCTGCATTTGGCTGGAAGTTGTATTCCGCTACGATATTCGCCTGGGTGTTTGCAATGCTTGCCGCGCCATTGAGCACATTCTCATCGGTGTGCTCCAACACGAGGAAAAATGCGAGGTTCCGATCGCTGCTGGTTTTCTCCATGATGTTGTTGAGCGAGCCTTCGATGCGCCAATTGTTCTTCTCATCGGTGAAGTAGGAAATGTCCACGCTCGCGTCATCGGGGATGTTTGTGTCTGTGAAGATGGATTTGAGCATATCGCTGGTGATCACGGTGCTGTGGCGCGGATATTCCCCGGTGGTGCTGTAGAAATCCACCGATTCGGCCGGGGATTCAGTGAACTGGATGCTTTCAATCAGCTCATTCACCTTGGCCGTGGCATCGGACGTGGTGTCAGCCAGATCGACCGAACCATCGGCGGGCAGTTCGATATCCAGCTTCTTCATCAGCTTCTTCCTGCCGTCTTCGTCCAGCGTGAACAGCCCAGTGACGCCGTCAGCCAGGGCATACAACTCTTGATTTTTCATGCCACCCATCGCGGACAGGATCGGCTGCTCGTTCATGATCATCATTAGGCTGCCGAGCAGGTTCGGGTTCTGCATGTCTGTGGTATCGATCGCCATGCCCAGCTGCAAGCCCACGCCGGTCAGATCGATGGTCTGGGCCTCTGCTTCGCTGGGGATGGTCAGCACCGGATCGCTGATGCGAATGGTGATGGAGCCGGATTCTAAAGTGGCCTGCTCTGCGAGTGCGCCCGCGGGCAGCAGCGCTAGCAGCAGCGCCAGGATGATGGCCAGTACGTTCTTGCGGTTCATTGTGGTTCCCCCTTATGTTTTTTATCCAGTGTATCGCCTAGCGCAATGCCTGTTGCCAGCATCGCGGAATAGCCCATTAGGTGACGCGCATGCCGCGCATCACAGGATAGCTGATGATCATGCACACGACGCCGCTGGCCATCGCAGTCAATGCCTGGGGCAGGATGTTCTCTTCTTTGAAGAATTCCTCTAGCCACGGGATCACCGTGTCGACCGCCCAGCGCGCCCAATCCAGCAGACTGTCCGCAAAGTTCATTACGAAGCTGGAGATGTTGATCAGATTGAGAAATGCAATCAGCAGCACGATCCCCGCGCCCATCAAAATCAATAGCACCTTCCACCAGCGATTCACGACATAGCCAATCAGCGCAAACCAGCCGATGCTCGAGATCATCTGGCAGAAATTGACGAACAGATCGCGCGCCATGTTCGCATTGCCGCCCGTGAGCAGCGTGTCCCATCCGCCCTTCAGCGGATACCCAAGCACCAGCAGCAGCGCGCGGGTCAGTATGGGCAGAAGGACCCCACCCAGCAGGATCAACCCAATCGCCATGCAGATCAGATAGAGGTACATGCCCAGCAGCTGCTGATAGCGGGTGACGGACAGCGACACCAGAAAGCGTCGATCGCGATGAAGCGACATCACCGTCAGCACAACGACCAGGAACATTAACGTGCCCACATAGGACAGGTTGCTCGGGTCGGACAGTACGGAGACATAGCCGTGATAGGTGGTCGTTGTTTCCAGCACGCCCGATGGGCTGATGGAGACCATCACCCGCTGGGCGTTGTGCAGCTCGGAAAACATGGCGATCAACGAGATTGCGATCGTGGCTAAGATGCAGATCAAAACGGTCCAACGGCGGCGACGCTCGTAGTATTTCGTGACACCTAGAATGGTTGTCATTGTACAGCGCCCCCTTCCGTGAGATACACAAATAGCTGCTGCAACGACAGCGGCTCCACCTCAAGCCCGGTAAAATCGTCGTCCTCCTGCACGCGCACGCCTGCGGCGTACATGCTGCTCAAGCGCTGCTCAAACAGGATCTCGCGCCCGCCCAGCGCGGCCTTGACGGCCTCTTCCTTGCCGCTGACGGTGACCGCATATTTTTGTAGGTATTTCACCGACGATTCGAGCAGTACCTTGCCCTTGTCGATGATCACCACGTCCGAGAAGCAGCGCGCCGCCTCATCGATCATGTGCGTGCTGACCACCACGGTGCGCGGGTGCTCGTCCACATCCCGCACCAACTCCTGGTAGAAATGCTCGCGCGCCACCGAGTCCAGCCCCAGCGACGGCTCATCAAACACGGTGAGCGGCGCGCGGGATGCCAGCCCCACAATCAGCCCCAGCGAGGACTCCATGCCGCGGGACAGCTGCTTGAATTGCTTGCGCGGGTTCAAATAGAACTTCTGCAATAGCTGCTGCGCGTATGCCTTGTCCCAGTTGGGATACAGATCGGCGCAGGCCTTCAGCACTTGAGAGATGCGGATATGGGGCGGGAACATGCCCTTTTCGCGCACCACGCACAGCTTGCTTAGCGGTGCGGCATGCTCAAAGGGGGTTTCGCCGAATATCAGCGCCTTGCCGGACGTGGGTTTAAAGCCCGCGATCAGAATGTTGATCAGCGTGCTCTTGCCCGCGCCGTTGCGCCCCAGCAGCCCGTATATTTTGTTCTCATTGAATGTCAGATTCAGATTGTCCAAGGCGACTGCATTTCCATATTTATGGTGCAGGTTGATTAGCTCAATGGCCGGTGCGTCCATAGGTGCCTCCTCTTTGGTGGATTGTCCTAATATTATAGCGTATTCGCGTTAAGATCAAAAGCGTGCGCTCACAGGAACAGCAGGTTGACGCAGCCCATGATCAGCCCGAGGCCTGCGCCCAGCCACACAATCGCGTTCAGCTCGCGCTTGATGACGCTCATGATCAGCGCTTCCAGTTCGCGTTCGTTGAAATCGGCGATACGGTGTCGGATGATGCCTGCGATGTCGATGGCGTTTAGCACGCGGGCGGTGCCCATCTCGATCAATGCGCTATAGCCCTGGATCAGCTTCTGGCGATATTCGGGCAGCTTTTCTTGATGCTGCGCGATCAAATCGCAGATGCGCACATCCAGCCACTTGTCCGTCTCGCCCGTGATGGCACCTGTCAGTACATCTTTGGCGTTTTCCTCGACATATTGGTTCACGCCTTCGGCCAATTGTTTTGTTATGTTTTGCTTCACGCGCTCGTCCAGAATGCCGCTCACCAGCGCGGACAGCGCGGAGGGCGACTTCTTTTTTACATAATCGAGGATCGCGCCGGCTGCCAGACTGCCCAGATCCGCCTGGATCAGCTTCTCGCACAGGGCATCCACCACGAACACGCGCACGCCATCTACACCGCGCGCGATGGGCTCCTCCCCTGCGAGGTCGATTGCCAGCTGGCGCAGGGTGCGGGTGTCATCCTTGTTTGATTCGATCAACTGGATCATTGAGTCATCTAGCCGCTGCTTCATGTCGTCCGATAGCAGCGCCGCCTGCACGGTCTCGGTGTCCAGCAAGTTGTTCGAAATCGCATCGCCCACCGCCGAAGCCAATCGAGCTTTCTCCTTTGGGATCAACCCGGGCGTGAGCGGCACGCGCCATGTCCCGATGTATTTGGGCGTCAAGGGGCGAAACAGCATCTTGATTGCGATCCAGTTTGTGATGTATCCAATCACGCAGCCTACCAAGGGCGCGACGATCCATTGTATATTCATTTGGCCACTCCTCCACGATCATTCGAGAACATCATACACCATTTTGGCTGGTTTGGGAACGCATTTTTGTCTGAAACGTCTAATATCTAGGTTCAAATTCGCCGAATGATGATTGATTTTTCTCATCCCATTCCGTTACAATGTTAGCAGTATGGCGAATACGAAAGGATGAATGAACCAAATGCGTCTTCCCTATGATGCGGTAATATTTGACTTGGACGGAACGCTCACAGAATCGGAACCTGGGATCACCAAATCCGTCCAATATTCGTTGGATGCGCTGGGGCGCACCGATTATGATGATGAGATGCTCAGAAGTTTCATCGGTCCGCCGCTGTTTGAGGCCTACACGCGCGTGATGGGCATGGACGATGAGACCGCGCGCAAAGGCGTAGTGCTGTATCGCGAGCGGTTTGCCCAGGTCGGCTGGACGGAAAACGCGGTCTATCCGGGCATCCCGCTGCTGCTCAGAAGCTTGAAAGCGCACGGCGCATACATCGCATTGGCCACGTCCAAGCCCGAGATGTTTGCGGGCAAGATCGCGCAGCATTTCGGCATCGCACAGTATATCGACCGCATCATCGCGGCCAGTCCGGACAACGAATCGTCCGACAAGCCCGAGCTGGTGCGGCGCGCGCTGCCCGATTCCTATCGGCGTGCGTGCATGGTGGGCGATCGCAAGTATGATGTCGAAGGCGGACAGGCAAACGGCATCGATACGATTGGCGCGCTGTACGGCTATGGAAATCGCGAGGAGCTGGAGACGGCGGGCGCCACGATGATCGCCGAGGATGTGCCGTCACTGACGGCGCTGCTGCTGGGCGAATGCGGGGCGGAAAAGGGGCTGTTCATCTCGCTGGAGGGTTCGGACGGCTGCGGCAAGTCCACCCAGATGGAGCCGCTGGCAGGTTGGCTCAGGCAGTGCGGACATGACTTGGTCACCACCCGCGAGCCGGGCGGCTGCCCCGTTGCGGAGCGCATCCGAGATGTGGTGCTGGATGCATCGGCCACAGAGATGACCGATCTGACCGAGGCGCTGCTGTTCGCGGCATCCCGCGCGCAGCATGTGCACGATGTGATTCGTCCCGCGATTGCCGCCGGGAAGACCGTGCTGTGCGACCGCTATGTGGACTCCTCCATCGCCTATCAGGGCGCGGGCAGGGGCCTGGGGGTGGAGCTGGTACGCGGACTGAATGCGCCCGGCGTGGAGGGCACCATGCCCGATCTGACCATCCTGTTTGATATTGATCCCAAGGCGGCACTCAAACGCCGCATCAACGCCTCCGAGGCCGACCGCATCGAGGCCACCGCGCAGGCGTTTATCCAAAAGACCTACGCATTCTATCACGATCTGGCGAAGCGGGAGCCCGATCGTGTGAAGACATTTGATGCAGACGGCACGCCCGATCAGGTGGCCGAAAATCTGCGCCGATTCATCACCCCGCTGCTGTAGACAAGTCGCGTTTGCCGATCAAAGCAATGCGCGCACGCAAAGGGAGGTTCATCATGGATAACCAACAGGAACGACTGTGCATGTATTGCTTTGAGCCGATGGAAAACGAGCAGATCTGCCCGAACTGCGGCAAGGATGCCAATGCGGAGGTACCGCTCAACCATCTGCTGCCCGAAACCGTGCTGAAGGGGCGGTTCGTGGTGGGGCGCGCGCTGGGACAGGACATCAGCGGCATCGTGTATGCTGCGATGGACAACCAGACGGGCGCCAAGCTGCGCATCCGCGAATATCTGCCGCGCGACTATGCCGAGCGTGGCAGTGACGGCGTGGTGTATCCGCTGGACGGCGCGGAGCAGTCCTTTGAGGAGGGCTTGGCGCACATGCAGGCCAGCACCGAAACGGCGGATGGTTCGCGCAAGCGCATCTATTTTGAGGCCAACGGCACCGGCTATCTGGTGCAGCGAAAGATCCCCGCGCCCGATGCGCAGGAGGTCGTACAGGAGGAGCCGGTGGACGGCAGCTTTTTCACGCGCAGGGTGTTCATCATTGGCGCGTCGGCGGTGGTGCTGGTGATTGCGTTGGTGGTTGGCGGGCTTATGATTGGTCGCAACCGCATGGACAACACGGCCAGCAATCCGTTCGGCAATGGCGATGTGGGCGACTGGGAAGCGCCCACGCCCACTCCTGCACCCACCGCGCCGCCGCTCAACTTTGGCGACGGTGCGACACCCACGCCGATTCCCACATGGGGCGACCAGCAGGGCGATTATGACTGGAACTCGGACGATGACGAGGATGATTACCCGGACGATCCCTATTATGACGACGATGATGATGAGGATGATTATCCGGACGACCCCACCATCACCAAGAAGCCCAACCCCACGCCGATCCGCGATTATACCAAGGCATCGGCCTCGCAGATCAAGACGCTGCAGCAGCGGCTGACCAATCTGGGTTGGCTACCGTCCGGCAATGTCACCGGGAAATATGACGCAGCCACCCGCAGCGCGGTCAAGGACTTCCAGACCTATGTCAACAAGAATCTGGGCGGCAAGCTGACCACGGATGGGTTGGCGGGCACCAAGACCATCGCCTACATCGATGCGGCCAATGCGCCGGTTCGCCCGGGCACCACGCCCACGCCCGTGCCCACGGCAACGCCCGTGCCCACGGCAACCCCCTTGCCCACGAAGCAGCCGGCCGTCACTCCAGAGCCCACGCCTGAGCCGACGCCCGTGCCCACGGAGCAGCCGGCTGTCACACCAGAGCCGACGCCCGTGCCCACGGAGCAGCCGGCTGTCACACCAGAGCCTACGCCGGAGCCGACGCCCGAGCCGACACCCGAGCCGACGCCCGAGCCTACGCCCGAGCCAACGCCCGAGCCGACGCCCGAGCCCACCGCAGCGCCCGCATACAACGAAACGATCGCCGGGGCGCAGCGCATGTTGAGCCAGCTGGGATACTTGCAGATGGCGGAACCGAGCGGCGTCATGGATGAGAGCACGCTGGGCGCGCTGATCGCATTCCAGAACCAGATGAACGCCAGCTACGATGCTGGATTGAACACCGTCGGAACGCTCGACCAGCCCACACTGGACTGGCTTGCGCGCGGTGGACAACCGGAGTAATCGTTAGAGCGGGGCAGATGACAGCTGCGATTTGTCCCGATCCAATCGGTTTTTG
>JAJDGF010000081.1 GCA_030265545.1 Eubacteriales bacterium OttesenSCG-928-N13 | reverse complement strand
CCGCAATCTAATGATTGCGGCCCCAGATTGATGGATATTTACTTGCTCGCCGGGGCGTTGCACTTGGTGCAGCGCTTGTAGGCGCGGTTGATCGCCGTGGATAGCGTCAACTTGGTCGGGTTTTTCATGCCGGAGCAGGAGGCCGTGCGGTGATACAGCAGGCCGGCGGGCATCACGTAGACGTAGGTCTTGGTGTTCTTGCCCACGCAATCCGGGCACGCGCGATACTCGTTGTTCTTCGCTTTGGCGACGGTGGTCTTGTGGATGCCGCTGCGTCCGACCAGCTTGGGGCAGCTCTTCGTGGTATGGAAGTAGGTACCCTTCTTGATGACATAGCATGCCACCTTGCTATCGGCCGACTGGTTGCTGTTGCTGCTGCTCTTTTTGAGTACGCACACTGGGCAGGCGGTCTTGCCGGAGATCTTGGCCGATGCCAGCGTGACCTTCTTGGCGTTCTTCATGCCCTGGCAGGTCTTATTCTTGTGATAGTAGCGGCCGCCTGAAACCACGTAGGTGTTGAGCTTGAAATCGCTCGCCTTTGCCTTTTTGGTGATGCACACCGGGCAGGCAGTCTTGCCCTTTGCCTTGGCCGACACGAGCGTCATCTTGGTTGCGTTCTTGATGTTCATGCAGTTGGCCTTGACATGGTAATACTTGTTGGATGCGGTCGCGTAGTAGTAGGTGGTCTTCATGCAGATCGGGCAGGCCTTGCCGCCGGCCTTCTTTGCGTTGGCCAAAGTGATCCGGGGCGCGGTCTTCATATCGTTGCAGTTCGCCTTGCTGTGATAGTAGCTGCCGCCCTTGTTCATGTAGACGTAGGTGTTGTTGATCTTCGCCGCCGCCGCTGCCGCGGTGGATGCAGCCTTCTTCGGGATGCAGGTCGGGCAAGCGGTCTTGCCCTTCTTCTTGGCGGAGGTCAGGGTGATCTTGGTGGCGTTCTTCATGCCCGAGCAGGTCTTTTTCACGTGGTAATACTTGCCGCTCGTGGTGGCGTAATACGTGGTGGTCTTGCTGGAACTCGTCTTGACGCAGGTCGGGCAGGGCTTCTGCTTGCGCGCCGTGATCACGGCCATCGTAACCTTGCTCGCGCCGGTCATGCCGGAGCAATTGGCCTTGGTGTGATAGTAGGTGCCACCCGCCTTGGAATAGTATTTCTTGGTGGAGCTGGATGAGCTACTCTTTTTGATGCAGACGGGGCAGGCAGGCTTCTTGGACGACTTGACCTGACTCATGGTGACGCGCTTTGCGCCGGACATGCCGCTGCAGCTGGCCTTGCTGTGATAGTATTTGCCGTTCTTGGTCATGTAATACACGCCAATGCAGTAGGGGCAGGGTGTCTTGCCGTCCTTCTTGGCCTTGGACAGGGTGACCTTCGCGCCGTTCTTCAGGCCGGAGCCCGAGCAGCTGGAGGCCTTGTGATACCATTTGCCGCTGCTGGTCGCATATACGCTACTTCCGCTGTTGCTCGTCGTGGTCGAGGTGCCGGTGTAGCACACATCGCAGGCGGTCTTGCCCTGTGTCTTGGCCACTGCGAGGGTGATCTTCTGGGGCGTGCCCGAGATGCGCGAGCAGTTCTGATCCTTATGATAGTAGGCGCCCTGGCTGGTCGCCCAGACATCCTGGGTTGTTGTGGGCTCCTCAGTGTTGTTGGTGTTGCCGGTCGTTCCTGTGTTGCCGGTGCTGCCACCGACCGGATCGTTGTTGACGGGTTCGTTTGTCTCATTGTTCACCGTGTTATCCCCGCCATCGGGAGACAGCGTGGGCAATGCCGACGTCTGGTTATCGGTCGGGGCATTGGTTGCGGTCAGATTGGGCACGACACCGCCCTGCACGCCGGCAGTGGTCGGATCCACCGCGCCGCCGCCCGAGAACAGCCGCGTGAACAGCCAGATCAACATCAGCAAAAACCAGATGGCCGATGCTGCCGAGATCGCTGCGCGGATGGTGGGCTCAAAGCGCTGGCGCTTCCATAGAATCCAGATGCCGGCCGGCGGCAGCACAACAAGCAGCACCCACATCAGCCAATCGTGCTGATATAGGAACTCATACCTGCCGGAGCTCTGCCCGCCCTCAGAATAATAACCATCATGCTCGGCATCATAGTTTTGATTGCCGTGATAGGACGCGCCATAATCGCGGTCATCCTGATAGGAGCCGCCATCTTGGGCATCATAATATGCCTGCTGATTCGCATCATAGCCATCGCCCGCGGCGCTGTATGCGGCATTGTCCGTGTTTGCGGACGAGCCCTGCCCCGGGAATGCGAGACGCTTGATGTCACCTTCCCCCCATTTGTAGGCGATGCCCTTCTTGGAGAGGTGCAGTTTGAGCTTACCGAACTGCTTTGTCATTGTTTTCCCACCTTCGCTTTACGTCCTTTGGCCATGGCGCAAGGATCTTGAACTGTGATTCCTATACTTCGGTCGGATTCATACACTAGTTTACAGCATAATATGACTTTCGTCAATACAATTTGCGCATAAAATCGCATGAAAACGTCGAAAAACTACATTAAATTTACATATTTCGTAATACTTCTGATATATTTGAGGTTCAATTGCATTTCAGACCTCAGTTTGGTATACTCTTGAGCAGGGATAAGTCGGTTCTGTCGTGCATACAATCGAGCAGGTTTGTTTGGAGGTGTGCGCATGTGGCAGGATCGAGTGAGGGACGATGAAACATTTGATATGCTGACAGCTCGGCTGGGGGTGCCCGGCTGCATGCTGATGCGCGCAAATCGCGTGTTCAGCCCGGCCTGGCTGCTGCCCGGCAGAGAGATCGATGTGCCAGATGCCACATTTTGCCTGTCGGATGATTTCCCCTGCCCGGTAGCGGCGCTCCATGCGCCCGCGACCGAGATGCCGCCTGAATGATATCACCAAACGGAAGGACGAGCCATGTCAACCATCCATATACCATCGCTGAGACGCGCCATATTGGGCTGGTACGATGCGCGGGTGCGCGATCTGCCCTGGCGCGGCACGCGGGATCCGTATCGGATCTGGATCTCCGAGATCATGCTGCAGCAGACGCGCGCGCAGGCCGTAAAGCCATATTATGAAGCATTTTTGCGCGATTGGCCCACGGTCAAGGATCTGGCCGCGGCCGACTTGCAGCAAGTGCTCAAGCGCTGGGAAGGGCTTGGGTACTATTCGCGCGCCCGAAATCTGCATAGATCAGCTATCATTCTGACGAACGAAATGGGCGGTACGTTCCCAAAAACCGCGTTAGAATTGCGAAAACTGCCCGGCATCGGGGAATATACCGCCGGGATGATCGCGTCCATCGCCTATGATGAAGCATCTCCCGCGATCGACGGCAACCAGATCCGGGTGCTGAGCCGATTGTTTGAGATGGACGAGCCCGCGCAAAGTGCGCCGGGAAAAGCCCGCATTCGGGCGCATGCGATGCAGCTCATAGATGCCCAGCGCCCGGGGGATTTCAACCAGGCGTTGATGGACATCGGGGCGGAGATCTGCCTGCCCAGGAACCCGCGCTGCGCGGATTGCCCGGCGAAGGATCAGTGCTTGGCGCGCGCGGAGGGGTCCCCCGAGCGGCTGCCCGTGCTGCCCGAAAAGCGCGATAAGCGCGTGGAGAGGCGGGGCGTGGCGGTGGTGATATGTCAGAGACAGGTGCTGGTTCGTCAGCGGGCGGAGGATGGTCTGCTGGGTGGGTTGTGGGAGTTCCCGCATTTTCTGGATGCCACCACGATTGTGGCGATGAATGCCTGCCTTGATGAGCTGGGGATCCATGCCAAATCGATCGGCTCGCTGCCTGGTGTGGAGCATGTGTTCACCCATCTGATCTGGAGGATGACAGGGCGCGCGTTTCGCGTGACGCAGATGGAGGACGTGCAGGGCATGCGCTGGGTCACGGCGGAGGAGCTGACTGCGCTGCCCATGCCCGTCGCAATGGCGAAATATCGCGATGCGGCGCTCAATCTGATAGAATGAGAGCTATATCTACCATATATGCCGTAGCAGACGCTGGAAAATCACAGATGAAGGGTATGGTCTCCATTGAGACCACCACCGACACAAATCACAGATGAAGGGCATGGTCTCCATTGAGACCACCGCCGACACAAATCACAGATGAAGGGTACGGTCTCCGTTGAGATCGCCGTCGGCTCAAATCGATGATTTGAGGTGCGGTGCCTTGTAAGTCGAAGAGGCATACCGTGAGGAGGAACAGCCGCTTGAAGTTAACGATGGTCGCGCTGAACGCGCATTTCATGCACACCAATCTGGCCATTCGCCAGATTTTGCCCACGTTGAGCGAATTCGACGTGCGATTCTACGAGGCGCACATCAATCTGCCCTATCATGAACTGCTCGAGCGGATCGCCGAGGGCGCGCCGGACGTGGTTGCATTCTCCTGCTATATATGGAACAGCGAGCTGGTGCTGCGGCTGTGCCGTGCGCTGCGGCTGGCGTTGCCCGACGTGAAGATCGTGCTGGCCGGCCCGGAGGTGGCCTATCGCGATGCGCCGATTGAGCAGGCGGACTATGTGCTGCGCGGGGAGGGCGAGCGCAGCTTGGCGCCGCTGCTGCAGGATTTGGCGGCGGGCAGGTCGCCCGATCTCAGGATGCCCGAACCCATGGATCCATCCGATTGGACGGATCCATACGCGGATGGGATCGAGGGGCTGGAGAAGCGCATCTTATACATCGAAACATCGCGCGGATGCCCGTTCCGCTGCCAGTTCTGCCTGTCCTCATTGTCAAGGGGCGTGCGTGCGCTGCCCGCCGGGGAGGCCACTCGGCGGCTCACGTTTCTGGCCGATCGAGGTGCGCAGCTGATCAAGTTGGTGGATCGCACGTTCAACTTTGACGCCGCGCGCGCCAATGAAATATGGGCTGCGTTGATTGATCATGCGCAAAAGACGGGCTATGCGGGCACGTATCATTTTGAGATCGGCGCGCAGCTGATCGATCAAGAGGCGATAGATCTACTGGCACGTGCACCCAAGGGATTGTTTCAGTTTGAGATCGGCGTGCAATCCAGCGACGAGGTGGTGCTCAGCCATGTTTCGCGCAGCGCGCCGTTCGCGCGGATCGCGGATGCCGTGCGAAAGCTGGCTGCGGCGGGCAACATCCACCTGCATCTGGATCTGATCGCGGGGATGCCGGGGGACACGCTGCAATCGTTTGAAAGTTCGTTTGATGATGTGTTTCAGCTGCCCGCCGAGCAGCTGCAGCTGGGTTTTTTGAAGCTGCTGCACGGCAGCCCACTTCGGCGGGATGCGCAGATGCACGGGCTGACGTTTGACCCGACCGCGCCCTATGAGGTGATCTGCTCAAAGGAGATGACGTTCTCTGAGCTGTGCCATCTGAAGGATGTGGAGCGGGTGCTGGACTGGTTCCACAATTCGGGGCGATATCAAAATGCGATGCGCTGGCTGCTTCGGGATCGTGCGCCGTTTAAGCTGCTGTCAGGGATGGCGAAGGACTTCCGCGAGAAGGGCGTGTTTGATTGTGAGCGGGCAGAAAAAGCGCGGGCGCACGCGTTGCTGGATACATTTGATGATCCCGTGCTGCGCTCTCTCATCGCGCACGATCTGCTCAGCGCGGGCAGGAGGCGCGACCTGCCGGAGGCGCTGCAGTTTCAGGAGGATGAGCAGCAGCGCGCATTGCTCAGGTCGCGCTATCACCCGGTGCGCGGGCAGAGCGCGAACCGCTACCCGCTGGACGTGCTGCACTTTGAACGGACGGGCGAGCTGCTCATGAAGGAAACACAGGTGCTATACGGCGCGGACGGTGCCGAACGAATATGATGCACAAATCGATGGTTTGATGAAAGCCATCGATTTTTTAATATTTCGATATGAATTCGAACATACTAATCTCATCCAATAAAAAAGGAGAGATTGACATGCAAAAAAAGCATATGCCGCTTGACGGCCTGCGCCTGATTGTATGGGGTTTGATTTTGATGCTGCTGATGCTGACTGGCGCGCTGCTGCTGGATCGGCGGGAGGTCGCGGCCGAATATCGGGATGCGGTACTGGTGAAGGCGGGTGATCGCGCATGAGCGAGCAGAGCAAATACGCCGACTATAAGAAGCTGGTGGAACGAATGACACCCAACAGCCGCATTTTGCACAATTGCACGCGCTCGTTTTGGGTGGGCGGGCTGATCTGCGTGATCGGGCAGCTGATCTCCATCATGGGGGACAAGCTGCTGCATTTGAACCTGCTGCAGCTGCCCGCGTTCACATCCATCTGCCTGGTGTTTTTGGGCACCACGCTCACGGGCATCGGCGTGTATGACCGCATCGGTCGCTATGCGGGCGCAGGCTCCATCGTGCCGATCACGGGCTTCGCCAATTCGGTCGCTGCGCCGGCGATGGAGTTTCGCAGCGAGGGCATGGTGATGGGACTGGGTGCGCGGCTGTTCTCGATGGCGGGGCCGGTGCTGACCTATGGCGTGACGGCGTCCATTTTGGTGGGCGTTGTCTATTGGGTGATTGGCAGGTGGTTTTGATGGGACGCACTTTGGCGTTCAAAGGTCGGCCGCAGATCAGTGCGGCCAGCTCCATCGTGGGGCCGAAGGAGGGATTGGGTCCACTTGCTTCCTGTTTTGATGAGATCATGCAGGACGATCTGCTCGGGCTTGATTCGTGGGAGAAGGCCGAGAGCGAGATGATCCGCCGCGCTGCGATGATGTGCATTGAGCAGGTGAATATGTCGATCGAGGACGTGGACGTCATGCTTTGCGGGGATCTGCTGAACCAGATCATCGCGTCAGGCTTCGCGGCACGCGCGCTGGGGGTGCCGTTTCTGGGGTTGTATGGCGCGTGCTCCACGATGGTGGAGGCCATCATTCTGGGCGCGGCGCTGGTGGATTCGGGCTATCGCAAGAACGCGATGTGCGCCGCCTCCAGCCACTTCTGCTCGGCCGAGCGCCAATATCGCTTCCCGCTGGAGATGGGCACGCAGCGCCCGCCCTCCGCGCAATGGACGGCCACGGCCTGCGGTACGTTGATGCTGGTGCCAAAGGCAGAGAAGCCGCTCGCGTGCGTCACGCATGGCACGCTGGGCGTGGTGACCGATTATGAGATCAAGGACGCCAACCAGATGGGCGCGGCAATGGCACCCGCCGTGGCGGATACCTTGCAGGCACACCTGCGCGATTTGGATCGCACGCCCGAGGATTATGACCTGATCGTGACCGGAGACTTGGGCTACATCGGGCGCAACATTCTGCACGAGCTGCTCAAGCAGCGGGAGATCCATGTCAGAGACGAGCAGCTGGTGGATTGTGGGGCATCGCTGTTCTATCAGGAGCAGGATACCCACGCGGGTGCCAGCGGCTGCGGGTGCGTGGCGGCGGTTACATGCGGCAAGTTCCTTAAGGAGCTCAGGGATGGCAAGCACAGTCGCATCTTGGTGCTTGGCTCGGGCGCGATGCTCAGCCCGATCAGCACCCAGCAGGGCGAGAGCATCCCCTGCATCTCCTATGGCGTGGCGCTGGAAGGAGTGGATTGATATGTGGGAGATGATTCTGCTGCTGATCAAGGTATTCGTGGTGGGCGGGCTGCTGTGCGTGATTGGCGAGCTGCTGATGCTCAAAACCAACCTCACATCGGCGCGGATTTTGGTGGTGTATGTGGTGGCGGGCGTAATATTGACCGCGATCGGGGTGTACAAACCGCTGATCGACTTCGCGGCGGCGGGCGCGAGCGTGCCGCTGACCGGGTTCGGGTACTCGCTGGCGATGGGTGCGATCGAGGGCGTGAGGCAGCACGGACTGATCGGGGCATTCACCGGCGGCATCACCAATACCGCAGGTGGCGTGGCGGCAGCGATCCTGTTTGGTCTGCTGAATGCGCTGGTCTTTCGTCCAAAGGCCAAGCCGTAGCGAAAGTTACGCATCATTGTAAATCATCAATTGACAAACGTAACAATATGTGATAAAATCGTGTCATCACACCAAGGTGAGCGGGATTCAATCGACAGATGATTTTTCCTGCTTGCCGGTCGGTGGCCGTTTGAGGGAACGGATAGATGAAACGGGACTGTGTATGGGCAAGGCGCCTGCGCAGTCCCGTTTCTTATATCAAAAATTCTGGCAGAAGAATTGGTGTCGAAATATTGATTTTATTTGATAAATATGGTATAGTATTGTAAATATGCGTATCTGTTATAAAATAAACCACTGGAGGGAAATCATGCATCGATCTGGTCAAAAACGACATATTTTGGCACTTTTGCTGGCGATATTGATGCTTGTCAGCAGTGCGCTTTTTGCGTTTGCGGACAGCGCAATCACAGAACCAGCCGCCACACCCAAAGAGACAAAAGCTGAGTCCGAACCCAAGCCAACGGGAAAGGCAGCGGACCCCACACCAAAGGCCGAAGAAAATGCACCCGACCCCACAAAGAAGGCCACAGAAAGCCCGCCTGAGACGCCCACGACGGTATCCAGTGGCGACCCGACAGCAACGCCGGGCGACCGCCCGTCCCCTTCCCCCAGTGGGGATCCGACGGAGCAGCCAGGCGATAGTCCGTCTCCATCGCCCAGCGGGGACCCGACAGAGCAGCCAGGCGACAGTCCGTCTCCATCGCCCAGCGGGGACCCGACAGAGCAGCCAGGCGACAGTCCGTCTCCCTCGCCCAGCGGGGATCCGACGGAGCAGCCGGGTGAGAGCCCGTCTCCCGATCCATCGATGGACCCGGATGCCTCCCCATCGCCCAGCCCGAGCGAGGCGCCAGGGGATGCGGAAGCCACGCCCAATCCGGGGGACAAGGACGATTCGGACGGATCAGAGGATCGCTCCGTAAATTCAGAGGGCAGCGGTCTGGGCATGGCCTATGGCGAGCCGATTGACTCACTCGATTGGTCGGACGGCGTGCCGCTTGGTGAGGGCGATATGCCCGTGCCGCGGCTGTTCCAATACAATTTCAACAACAAGCTGTGCACCTACAACGGCAAGGCGCGCTCGGTGCACACCTCCGGCTGCAATGTCACCTGCATTTCGATGGTGGTGGCCTACCTGACCGGCAACACCGATCAGTCCCCCGAAACCATGTTCGCATGGGCGGTGAAGAAGGGGCTGTATCGCGGCGATGGACTGGGGCATACCCAGATGTCCAAGGTCGCATCCCACTTCGGCGTCAGCGGCCGCTGGATTGGCAAGGACAAGAAGGCCATATTGAAGGCGCTCGATCAGGGCAAGCCGGTCATCGCGCACATGGGACCGGGCACGTTCACCAACCGCGGGCATTATATCGTGTTGCGCGGCGTGGATGAGAATGGCAAGATCCGCGTGAATGACCCGATGAGCAAATCCCGCAGCAATAAGACCTATTCGCTGGATAAGATCATCAAGGAGAGTCGAACCAGCAACCCGTTCATGATTTGCACGCCCTCGTAAACTGGCGCATGAAATCCACTGAGGTGGTTTTCATGCGGAAGGAAGAGGACTACAGTTTGCGCCCGGAAAACCTGATGGTTTTCCGG
>JAJDGF010000080.1 GCA_030265545.1 Eubacteriales bacterium OttesenSCG-928-N13 | reverse complement strand
GTTGGAATCCCTCTTCTTCTTTTGATTCTTTTGCCTTTTTGACTCTGTTCTCACGTTTCTCTTATTGCTTGATACGAAAGAACCCACTTCTCGCTTCTTGAAAAGTGGGTTCTTTGACGGGCTGACGGGGCTGCGCTCAACGCAGCCCCGTTTCGTTGCACTTTCGTATTAGCCTCGAATCTCCATCCAGATGCGATCATAGATCTCCATATCCTGCGAGATGTCGTTGAAGAATTCGCAGCGATCCACGGTGGATTGCGGCGGGTTAAGGGTCTCGTTGGACTTCTCTTCTTCGCTCATCTCGTCCACAACGGCCTGAATGGGAGTGCTGTAGTAGATGTAGTCCATGTTCATGCGTGCTACGTCTGGGCGGCACAGGAAATCAATGAACTGTTCGGCGGCCTCCTTGTTGCGGGCGCCCTTGGGGATGCACATGCCATCCACCCACACGTTGGAACCCTCCTCGGGCACCGCATAGGCCAGCATATCATTCTCGGCCATGGAGTACAGCGCGTCGCCCGACCACATCAGCGCCATGGCGGCCTCACCTGCGATCATCTTGTCCTTGGTTTCGTCCACCAGATAACCCTTCACGATGCCGTCCGCTTTCTGCTTCAGCAGCGCCTGCTTGGCCTCCTCCAGATGTGCCGGCTCCTTGCTGTTGATCGGATAGCCCAGCATCTTGAGCGTCACACCCAGCGCATCGCGGATCGAATCCAGCATGAACACGTCCTTTTTATAGGCCGGATCAAACATGGTCTGCCAACTGGTGATCTCGCCATCCACATATTCGGTGTTGTACAAGATGCCCACCGTACCCCACATGTAGGCCACGGAATACTCGCCGGTGGGATCATAGGACGGCTTCTGCATCCAATCGATCACGCCGCGCGCGTTGGGCATGTTGTCGAAGTTGAGCGGCTCCAGTCCATCCTCGCGGATCATGCGCTCGATGATATAATCGGACGGGAAGATCACGTCATAGCTGCCCGCGCCCGCGTTCAGCTTGGCATACATCTCCTCGTTGGTGGTGAAGTTGGCATATTTCACCTGGATGCCGGTCTCCTCCTCAAACATCTTGATGACCGACTCATCGATGTAATCGTACCAATTGAACACGGTGATGCTGGTATCGGCCGCCTGCGCGAACATCGGCAGTGCGAGCGTCAGACATAGCACCAGCATTAGCGAAATGGCAATTCTCCTCATGATGAAAAACCCCCTTGTACATGATAATTATGATCAAGAAACGTTCTCGAGTGCGGAACGTTTGTTGATGATGATGAGCAGCACCAGCACCGCCAGGAACATCAGCGTGGACAGCGCGTAGATGGACGGATCGATGCCGCGCCGCGCCGCCGAATAGATGATCATAGATAGGTTGTTGTCGGTCGTGCTTGTGAAATAGCTGATGACGAAATCGTCCAGTGACATCGTGAAGCTGAGCAGTGCGCCCGTCACCACGCCGGGCATGATCTCGGGCAGGATCACCTTGCGCACCGCCTTGAGCGGAGGACACCCCAGATCTAGCGCGGCCTCGTATAGGTTCACATTCATCTGCTTGAGCTTGGGCATCACCGAAAACAGCACATAGGGCGTGTCAAACGCGATGTGCGCCATCAGCATCGTGCCGAACCCGAGCGATAGCTGCACCGGATGCCCGATCGCTACAGATACGCGATACACAAGCCCGAACACAAACACGAACATCAGCATCAGCGATACGCCGGTCACGATATCGGGCGTGGTCATGGGCAGATAGGAGACGCTCATGAGCACGTTTGCGCGCTTTTTCTTCATGGCATGAATGCCGATGGCGGCCAGCGTGCCCAATATGGTGGCCACCACAGTCGCGATCAGCGCCACACGCAGTGTCAGCCAGAGTGCGTCCAAAATCGCCGTATCGGTGAACAGCTTTTGATACCATTGCAGGCTGAACCCGCCCCATTTGGCGCGCGATTTGGATGCATTGAAGGACAGCACGATCATCACTACGATGGGTGCATACAGGAACGTCAGCAGCAGCCCCAGATAGCCGCCCCGCAGAAACTTCCTCACCAGGCACCGCCTCCTTCCTGCTTGGCATCCGCCTTGTTCAGTAGCCCGATGGACGCGATGATCAGCAGCATCATGATCAGCGACAGCGCCGAACCAAAGTTCCAATCGTTGCTCTCCAGGAATTTGCGCTCGATGATATCGCCAAACAGCCAGAAATTGCCGCTGCCCAGCAGGCGCGATATGGCGAATGTGGTGACCGCGGGCATGAACACCATCGTGATGCCCGATACGATGCCCGGAATGGACAGCGGGAACACCACCCGCCGAAATACATTGAACGGATTGGCGCCCAGATCCTCGGCTGCCTCGATCACGCGGGTGTCCATCTTCTTGAGCGCGGTATAGATGGGTAGGATCATGAACGGCACGAAGTTGTATACCATGCCCAGCAGCACGGCGCCCTCGTTGCCGATCAGCTCCAGCCGTTCAAAGCCCAGGCTCACCAGCATGTTGTTGATGATCCCGCGGTCCTCAAGCAGCGACATCATCGCATACGTGCGCAATAGGAAGTTCATCCACATCGGCAGCAAAATCAGCACAAACAGCGCCTGATTCTTGGCGAAGTCCTTGCTCGCCAGAAAAAACGCCGCCGGATAGCCGATCAGCAGGCAGATGATCGTGCAGAAGAACGCCAGATACAAGCTGCGCCACAAAATGCTCAGATAGGTCGGGTCAAAGAAGTTGCGCAGGTTGATCAATGTGAACTGTCCGTCCGCATTGGTGAACGCGAAAAACACCACAAGCAGCAGCGGCGCGATCGTAAACATGGCCATCCATGCGATGTAGGGCATGGCAAACCAGCTACGCTTCATGCGACGATTCCTCCTTGTGCATGATATGGATATTGAACGGCACGATCGTGATGCCCACCTTGCTGCCCGCCGGCTGCATGGTGGTGGAATGCACCTTCCACGAATAATCGCCCACCTGCACCATCATTTCATAGTGCACGCCCTTGAACAGCACACTGGTCACCTCGCCCGTGAGTTGGCCAACGTCCTCGCCCACCAGCATCACGTCTTCCGGCCGAATGACCACATCCACCGGCTGCATCTCGCCAAAGCCGCTATCCACGCACTCAAATTCGCCGCCCGCGAAGGAGACCAGCTCGTCTTGAATCATCGTGCCCGACAGGATGTTGCTCTCCCCGATGAAGTTGGCCACAAACGCGTTCTCCGGCTCGTCATAGATGCGCTTCGGGGTGCCGATCTGCTGAATGCGCCCCTCGTTCATCACGACCACCGTGTCAGACATGGTGAGCGCCTCTTCCTGGTCATGGGTGACATACACAAACGTGATGCCCAGATGCTGCTGCATCTGCTTGAGCTCCAGCTGCATCTCGCGCCTGAGCTTTAAGTCGAGCGCGCCCAGTGGTTCGTCCAGCAGCAGCACCTCGGGTTGGTTCACCAGCGCGCGCGCGATGGCGATGCGCTGCTGCTGCCCGCCCGAAAGCTGATCCACCATGCGCTTTTCGTAGCCGGTCATCTTGACCAGCTGCAGCATGCGCTTGATGCGCGTTTCGATCTCCGCCTTCGGCAGCTTTTTCAGCTTCAACCCGAAGGCGATGTTGTCATATACATTCAGGTGCGTGAACAGCGCATATTTTTGGAACACGGTGTTCAGCGGGCGCTTGAAGGGCGGCACATCCAATATGTCCTTGCCCTCAAACAGCAGCTGCCCCTCATCAGGCGATTCAAACCCGCCGATGATGCGCAATAGCGTCGTCTTGCCGCAGCCGCTCGGACCCAACAGCGTGATAAATTCGCGTTTATCAATGAACAGATCAATCCCATCCAGCGCCTTGGTCTCATCAAAGCTCTTGTGGATGCCGATCAGGTTGATCAGCGCATTTTCTCTGGACATGTGGCTGAATCCCTCCATGCAAATATTGTGTCATCAGAATGTGGGCGGAGTGGATACCCATAGCACGCGCGCTGTCACCTTGCCGGTGTTCATCAGCTTGTGCTGCGCAGTGGGCTGATAATAGAAGCTTTCGTCCTTGCGCGCCTTGACCTTGCGATCGCCAATCAGAATCGTGACCGCGCCGCTCAGCACATAGCCGAATTCCTCGCCCTCGTGCGGGTCATCCAGTTGGGTCTCGCCGCCCGGCCCCAGCTCGACCAAGATGGGCTCCATGCTGTTCTTCTGGGCGCTGGGCACCAGCCAGCGGATGGAGCCGTTCAACGCGTCGTCCAGCTTGACGGCGGTATCATCCACGCCGAACACCAGCTTGCTGTCCTTCTGCTTGCGGAAAAACTGGGGCAGGTCGCTGCCCAGCGATTCCAGCACGTCCACCAGCGTGGCGATGCTGGGCGAGGTCAGATCGCGCTCCATCAAGGAAATGAATCCCTTGCTCAGCTCGCATCGATCGGCCAGCTCCTCCTGGGTCAAACCGCGTTGCAGCCGCAGCTGCTTGATCCGTGCGCCTATTTCCACAATGAAAACCCCTTTTGAGTTTAAAAATACTAAACAACGAAACGATTTATATTAAACCATCAATGCGCGGTTTTGTCAATTGGTTGCATGCATTTGTCATGTTAAATATCGCAACATTCGTATCATTTTATGGGTTTCAAAGTTTAGTGATAGAAAACTTGATCGCAGGGCATAACAAAAGCCCCCGTTTTGAAGGGGCTTTGATATGCGTTCGTCCAATTGTCAATCCAGCTTCAGCTGGTCGTAATCCACCAGCATCTTCTGGGTAAAATCCCGCCCGGCACGCCGAAGCGCCGGATCCTTCACGCACAGCGACCACAGGTCGGTGGCGCGCCGCTCCAGCATGAAGCACTTGTCCTTTTCCAGCTGCATCGGGCTTGAAACCAGCTCCACGCTGGAGGTGGCCGCGATGTCTCGCAATAGAGGGCGCGCGCTGTCCTTGAAGCCCAGAATGCGTGCATAGCTGGGGCCCGGATATTGATCCACCAGCGATCGATCCAGCCCAAGCAGCGCATAGGAACAGATGCGGGTGAGCCGCGCCATCGTGTAGCGCTTGCATTTGAGCATGCTCAGCAGCTGGGTTCGGCTGGCGGCCTGGTTCGATTTGCTCTTGATGCGCATCTCAAGCCCCTCAGATACGTCGGGCAGCCGCGCGATCTGCTCTGTTTCGAGTCCCCGCAGGCGATATAGCAGCAGGTTATCCAGCGCCGCAGGATCGGCAAAGCCATCCACACCGACCTGCTGCATCAGCTGGGCGGCCTTCTCGGGCATGGCGGCATAGGCGGCGTCCATGTTGCCCTTGCGCACCGCATCGCGGATGGCGCTGGCGGAGGCGACCTCGCCCATCTCCAGCGAATGATAGTCGTTGGTGCGGCGCACCACGCACAGGCTCATCGGGCGGGGCAGGCGGTTGTTGGCCTGGATGTATTCGAGCGCCAGCACGGTGTTGGGCGAATTGATCCATTCCACCGGCACGTCCAGCACCTCGCTGAGCGCGTCCCCCCGCGCACGCGGGAAAGACTTGCCCGCGCTCAGGTGCGCATGGATGCGGCGGCTCAGTTCGGGCGGCTCCTCATCGAGCGTCTGCGCCATGATCTTGAGCAGGGAAACATCGGCGATCTCGCAGCCGAATGACAGCATGTCCACCAAACCCAGCGAGCCCAGCAGTCCCACGCCGCCCAGCGCGAACCGATCGGCAGGGCGCATCGCAAACAGCGCGGGCAGCTCCAGCACCAGATCGGCGCCCGCCTCCATCGCCATCTTGGCGCGCGTCCATTTGTCCAGCAGCGCAGGCTCGCCCCGCTGCGTGAATGCGCCGCTCATCACCACGATCAGGCGATCGCAGCCGGTCAGCTTCTTGGTCTGTTCAATATGATAGGCGTGGCCATTGTGAAACGGATTGTATTCCGCGATGATGCCAGCCGTGCGCATAATTCGATTCCCCCTAAGCTACATTAGATATGACCATTCTACCTTGTATGGCGCAAAATCGCAAGTTTTCTCATAAAATCGCTTTCACTTCCCACCGCGGGATGGTACAATGGGGGCACAATGTGTAAGAAGGGGAACGACATGGCGAAGCTATACTTTCGATATGGCGCGATGGGCTCCAGCAAGACGGCCAACGCGATCATGGTGCGTTATAACTATCAGGAGCGCGGGCAGCATGCGCTGATGGTCAAGCCCTCGGTCGAGCAGCGGGACGGCGATTGCCAGGTCAATTCGCGCTCGGGGTTGAAATGCCCATGCGTGTATATGGAGCAGCTCACCGATGAGTTGGTGCTCAAGCACGACTGCGTGATCGTGGATGAGGCGCAGTTTTTGTCGCAGGAGCAGGTGCGCCAGCTGGTGCATATCGTGGATGATTTGAACAAGCCCGTGATCGCCTATGGATTGCGCGCCGATTTTCGGGGCGAACTGTTTCCCGGCAGCGCAGCGCTGCTGGCGTGGGCAGACACGATCGAGGAGGTCAAAACCGTGTGCTGGTGCGGCAGGAAGGCCACCTTCAACACCCGCATCCAGGACGGTGTGGTCGTGAAGCAGGGCGAGCAGGTGATGCTGGGCGGCAATGAGAGCTATACCAGCCTGTGCCGAAAGCACTGGGAGGAGGGCAATCTTGGACCGATTTGAGTTTCGACAAATGCAGAGTCTGAAGGACAAGCAGGCGCTGCGCGAGATGCTGCTGGATGCCGATCCCGATTGGGATGTGGTGATGGCGTATCTGCCGGATGGCGAGGTATTTGTGTTGACGCTGCATGATGTGCCCGTCTGCGAGGCCGTCATGGTCTGGCGCGAGGACGATCAGATCGAACTGAAGAACCTGGCCACCGATCGAGCGCACCAGCGCAAGGGCTACGCGCGGCAGCTGGTACACCATTTGTTTGGCCACTATCAGGGTCGCTGTGATTGGATGTACGTGGGCACGGCCTTTCCCGGGCTGTATGAGCGGCTGGGATTTGAGTATGCGTACACTGTAGAGAACTTCTTCATTGACAACTATCCGGAGCCCATCATCGATGAAGGGCGGCAGTGCGTGGACATGATCTACTACCGTCGATCGATGAGATAGCAAGCATGATCGCCTCATCACCCGCATACAATGCTTTTGCAAGCGGGAGGTGAGGTGTATTGTATTTGCAGCCGATGCTCATAATCCACTCGGCGGTGCCGGGCATGGTCTACATCAATGGTCGTTTTGCCGGTGAGGCGGATGAGGAGGGTGCCGTCTCCCTGCCGGTAAGTGCACGTGGGACGCTGTATATCGAACTTAGGCCACTGGTTCCTGGGTTCCTCCCGCTTGCCAGACGCATTGCGCTATCGGGCGGCGCTGTGGTGCCCGCATCTGTGGAGGGCATGCGCGGGATGAGTTTGGTTCAATGGCCGGGCGGCGTGCTGGAGGCGGAACTTTCGCCCGAGCAGACATCATCCAATCGGGATCGAATCACGTCCAGGGAGCAGGACGCGCTGACCATGCGCCTGGTGCAGGGCGATCAGACGCAGCTGGAGCTGATCCGCGGCGAGGAGCGAGCAAGCCACCCATTGCCGAATGATGCGCTGCCACCCGAGCTGGTTTATCTGCCGGATGGTGGATTGCAGCTGATGGGCAGGACGCAGCAGGACGACGCGTACCTGCTGGCGCTGGGCGATTCTCTTGCGGATGCGCGGCTGATGGTGCAGGGTAGGCAGGTGGAGCGCGCCGAGGATGGATCCGTGCGCGCGCTGATGGATATGCAGGATTCGGTGGGGCATGCGCGGCTGATGCAGTGGACGCGCGCGGGCGATCATTATCTGCCCTCCGATCCGGAGATGATGTGGGCGAATGGTTCGCCCAACTGGCCGACCACCCCGGAGGAGACCGCATTGGCGGCGCTGGAGGCGACGCTGCTCGGTTTGGCGGATGAGGTGAATGGCTATTTCGTGCCGGGTGCTATCTCGTCAGCGGATGCGGCACTGGCGGATGCAGCGCAATCGGACGGCTGCGTGCCCCTGAAATATGCATTGCCGGGCGGGCAGAATGCCGTGGGACTGGTGCGGCTGCTGACGGACAATTGCGCGCAGGTGAGCGCCATCGCCTATCAGGCGCAGCCGATGGGCGGCAGCCAGGGCATGTGGCGACTCAGTCAGATGCAGCCCATCGCATAGAGGATGCCCCATGACTCGACCTGATTCGTGTTTTATCGATAATTTATGGTTAAGAGGCCGATTGCCGTTGCAATTCGGCCTCTTTTTGTGTACAATATGAATTGTATAAAGGAAAATGTTCGTGTTTTCCTGTTTCCTTCCAGCAAATACATAGGAGGATGGTTTGATGAAGAAACTTGTTAGTGTCCTGCTCTCGCTGATGTTGGTGATTGGCTGCGCCTCGGCCGCGTTCGCGCTGGAGCCCATCTCCAAGGACGAGATCAAACTCGGTTTTGTGTACATCGGGGACGTGACGGACATGGGTTACACCTATGCGCATCATCAGGGCACCTTGGCCATGCAGCAGGCGCTCGGCCTTCGCGATGACCAGATCCTGATCAAGAAGAACATCTCCGAGGATTCCGCGTGCGAAACCGCGCTGCGCGAGCTGGTGGAGCAGGGCTGCAACGCGATCTTCGCGACCAGCTTCGGCTTCATGGACTATGTCGAGGAGATCGCGGAGGAGTATCCGGACGTCGTCTTCTCACATTGCTCCGGCTATAAGAGCAACGACACCAACTTCAACAACTACTTCGGCCGCATCTACGAAGTCCGCTATCTGTCGGGCATCGCTGCCGGCCTGAAGGCCAAAGAAGTGGGCAACAACCACCTGGGCTATGTGGCGGCGTTCTCCACCGTGCCCGAGGTCGTCTACAGCCTGAATGCCTACTATCTGGGCGCCAAATCGGTGAACCCGGACGTGACCATGACCGTGAAGGTCACCAACTCCTGGTATGACCCGACTGCCGAGCGCCAGACCGCCGATGCGCTGGTCGCCGATGGCGTGAGCGTCATCTCGCAGCATTGCGATACCACCGGCCCGGTCGTGGCCGCGCAGGAAAATGGACTGTTTGCCGTGGGCTACAACGCGGACGTGACCGAGTTCGGACCGGATGCGGTGCTGACCGCGCCCGTCTGGCATTGGGGCGAGTATCTGACCGATGCCGTGCAGAAGGTCATCGACGGCACCTGGGCGCCGGAGAACTCCCTGATGGGTCTGAGCGAGGGCTTGGTGGGCATGGCTGACATCACCGACAACTGCGCAGAAGGCACCGAGAAGGCCGTGCTGGAAGCCGCTGAGACCATCCTGGACGGCAGCTTCGGCGTGTTCGTTGGACCGATCCGTGACAACACCGGCGCAGAGCGTGTGGCCGAAGGCACCACCCTCACCCCGGGCGAGATCCTGTCGATCGATTGGTTCGTGGAAGGCATCACCGTGGGCTAATCTCCCGCGTTTATGCAACATACGAAAGAAGGACGCATGTCCTGAGAGACAAAAGAGAAGGGGGCTATCCGCATTCGCGGATAGCGCCCTTTGCGTGTTGACAGAGGTCAACACGCCCTCGTCGAAGCCTAAAGGCCTTCTCCTCGGATGGGAAACGAAAGCGGAATTTCTTGTGAAGTAATACTTCACGGCCAGAAATTCCGCAAGGAAGCGCCTACATGAGGCACTCCGATCGGCACCGCGCCTCAAAGCGAAGA
>JAJDGF010000079.1 GCA_030265545.1 Eubacteriales bacterium OttesenSCG-928-N13 | reverse complement strand
CGGCGATACAGTGGGCGATGCAGTTGGTGAAGGCGTTGGGTCAACATCGGGGATCAGGATATCGCGCGTGAAATAGTCGGTGTCCACGCGCCCGCTGATGCCCGCCACGTGCTCGCTGCTGCTATGTTGCCAGCCCACCCATTCATCCCATGCGCTCAACTCGCGCGGCTTGCTCACACTATACTCCGCGATCCACAGCGGATAATCGGACAGCGCGTGCCCGAAGATATTCTCTGCATCCGACCAATTGCTATAGATCACGGCGGGCTGGCCGCTGTCCTCCTCAAGGGCCTTGAGGAACGCTGCGCCGATCTGATTGATCAGCGAATGGCTAAGCCCGGACAGCTGCTCAAAATCCATTGCGGGCATACAATCATACTCCAAGCCCTCGATCATCCGCGCGAACCGCGCGCCCTGGCTGGTGCCCTCGGAAACCGTCCTGGCCGTGACAAAATAATAGAATCCGATGTGCATATCCTGCGCCTTCGCGCGCCTGTAATTCTGCTCAAACAGCGGGTCGGTGAAGGTGTTCCCTTCGCCTGCCTTGATATAGACATAGTCATAGCCGGCCTGTTTCAGCTTCTCATAGTCAATATTGCCCTGATAGTGGCTCACGTCCACGCCATTATAGGTTTTCCCGGACGGCGTGAGCGCGAAGCCCACCGTGTTAAACAAAAAAATAGTGACGATGACAAGCACCGCCACACGACGAAATTTCATGTTGTGATTCCTCCAAACGCATAAAATAGCTGCTGTGTTCAGCTACATACTACGTTTGGGCCAGGGATTCTGTGCGCTATCCGTGCACGGTTCGCTGGATGATCTCTTGCTGCAATGAGGCATCCAAATTCACGAAATACTCGCAATAGCCGCCGATCCGAACGATCAGATCGCCATGCCGCTCGGGATGGATCCGCGCATCGCGCAGCTGCTCCGCGTCCACGAAATTGAACTGGATCTGCGGCCCACCATCCATCAGATACGCAGAAATCAACGCCCTGAGCGCAGATTTTCCCTGCTCATCCTGGGTGATCGTCGGGCTGAGCTTCATATTCAGCGCATAGCCGCCCGTGAGCATTGACTGATCCAGCTTCAGCGCGGAATTGAGCATGGCGGTCGGGCCGGAGGTGTCCATCCCCTGCGAAGGACCCATGCTGTCCGAGAATGGCTCGCCCGCGCGCCGACCGTTGGGCGTGGCGGCCGTGATCTCGCCGTGATAGATATGGAAGAAATAGCCGAACAGCGTTGACACGAACTTGTCCCGCGCGCCAGGCGTGTTCAGCGCGAACACCGCATCGTTGAAGCAGCGCATCACACTGCGGGCGATCGCGTCCACCTCGTCCAGATCATTGCCATAATGGGGCGCACCGGATAGCATGTTGCGCAGTTGCTCTCGCCCCTGGAAGTCATCCGAAAGCGCCTGATTCAGCTGCTCCAAGGAGACAGTCTTCTGATCGTAGACCCACTTTTTCACCGCCATCAGGGAATCGGCAGCGGTGCCCAAGCCATAGGCATAGATCGACCAATGCGTGCCCAATTCGCTGCCGTTTTGAAACATATCGCGGCCCATCTCAAGGCAACCATCGATCATCAGGGACGCAAACGGGTCATAGCAGGCATTCGGGATGCGCTTGATCTTGCCCTGCGCCTCCAAATAGTCGCGTTGCACCGCCATGCGCATTTCGGCCTTGAAGCCCTCCATGAATTGATCGAAGCTGCCCAGCGCAAGCTCTCCTTGCACAAATCGATCCAGCACCCGCCCGATCAGCATCGGGAAGGCGATCGGGTCGGTCACGCCCCAGTTGGGCATCTTGTTTGGCACCATGATCTCCACGCAGCCCATGTTGTAATAGTCGTTCGCGTCGGGCAGCCTGTGCCCCAGCCGCACCAAATTCTCGATCCAGATGTCGTCGTTCATGATCATCGGCTGACCTGCACCGCGGCAGATCGATTCGATCACCGCGTCCAGCAGCCAGGGTTCGTTCTGGCGATTGATGCGCACGCCCACATTCGGATAGGGTAGCTTCATATCGCGAACGACATCAAGGCAAAGCCGCGTCAGCTCGTTTGCTGCATCGTTGCCATCGCGCGTCACGCCGCCCAGCGTCATGCTCTGCACCGTACGCAGTTTTGGCTCGTTGATTTTGTGCCATAGGCAGCAGAGCAGCTCATATGCTTCCTCTTTCGTGATGCTGGCATTCGCGATATCTTGCTCGTATCGCGCGCCCAGATATTGATCAAACCGCCCGAATGACAACGCCGACCCGCCCAGCATGCTCATCATGATATGCAGCATCCAAGTGAGCTGCACGCCCTCATAGAATGAATTTGCAGGCTCGATGGCGATGCGGCGAAGGGCAAATGCGATGCGTGACAGTTCCTCTGCACGAGAAGATTGTGCTTCTTTTGGGTCGTTTATTCTGGATCGGTTGGCCGCGCCCGAAACGGCATTGGCATACCTGAGGATGAACCGCTGCGCCGCCTGCAGAACCATGTAGGCCGATTGATAGTACTCGATCTTTTCAGGATCCGCGTCCGCCAGACCCCGCTTGACCTCGGCCTCAAGTCCCCTCAGTCCAACGTCCAGCACTCGCCCATAATCAAGGCTCAGATGGTTGGCTGCGAACCAGGGCAGCGTGTCCAGTTCTCGCTTCGCATCACCATAATCCTGCTTGAACGCACGTTCCAGCTCCCGCCCAATCTCGTAGGGCGCGAGGCTCTCATACTCCGTTTTCATCTGCGCGATCAAATTTTGCAAATCGGAATAGCTGATGTTCGCATCATGGTGCACGCGGCTCATCAATGCCCAGCGGCTCTGCTTTCCGCTGAACTCTTGCTCAAATGTGGGGATGCCGGGGACGCTCTGATCGCGCGCACGCCCGCCCTGCTCGATATAGGAATCCAGCACGTATCGCGCTTGATCCAACATCTGGGAGGCGCTCATTTCATCCTTCATCACGGGGCAAAATGCGGCCAAACTGCCCACGATCAGCTCATGCGGCAGCACGGCCAAGGGTGCGTGATCCAATATGTACACCTGCGCCTTCGCCCGCCTGATCTGTATGGATTCGCCGCGCGTTTGGCGCAGCGAGTGGTAGGCCAGCGAATAGAAATAGGTCTGCCGCACCCCGGCAGCATTCAGCCCGTCGATCGTCTCTCTCAGCAGCGCGATGCGCTCGCTCATCTGTATATCCTCCCACCATGTTGCGCGATGCGCTGCTTCCATTCGTTCACATTATTCGGATCGGGTACCGGGAAACTGACCACCTCTGCCCCACCCATCTGCTGCGCCTTGCCCTCGCCCAGCTGGTGATATGGCATCAGCTCGCATCCCAGGATCGATCCGTGCGCGTTTGACAATCGCGCGATTGCGGCGAAGTGTTCGTCCGTGTCATTCACGCCCGGAATGATCGGACAGCGCAAAATGATCCGCGCACCCAGCTTGCCAAGCGCGTCGATGTTGGACGATGCGACATAGTTGGTGCTGCCCGTATACAATTCGGACGCGCCCGGATCGGTCAATTTGTAGTCCATCAAGAACAGATCCACATGCGGCATCAAATCGATGTATTGCTGAATCGGCGCGCTGCCATTTGTCTCAAGCGCGGTATGGATCCCCTTCAATTTCGCGCGCATCAGAAGCTTCTTGCAGAATTCGGGTTGAATCGTCGGCTCCCCGCCCGATAGCGTCAGTCCGCCGCCACTTTGATCATAATACCTTCGGTCGCGCAGCACAACGTCCATCACAGAATCGACCGTCACCTGCTCCCCGATCACCCGCAGTGCACCCGTATGGCAAACCCCAACGCACCGCCCACACACCATGCAGCCCTCGCGACGCAGCGTGTGCTGACCATGCACGATCGAATGCACGCCCGGACACAGCTGCGCGCACTGCCCGCAACGCGAGCAGCGCTCATCGATATACGCCAGCTGCGGCAGCGCCGCAATCCCCTCCGGGTTGTGGCACCACGCGCAGCGCATATTGCAGCCCTTGAAAAACACCGTCGTGCGGATGCCCGGCCCGTCATGGATCGAGAACCGCTGGATGCCAAAGATCGTGCCCTCAACCATCGCGATTTACAGCGTCACGCGGTCATAGTCCAGATATTTCGTGAAGGCTTCCTGAATCACATCCACCACATCGCCGCCCGTGATGATCACGTGATGGCGGAAGCCACCCTCGGAGATATGCTGTAGTTTGTCCTGCAGACCCGGCACATGCAGCACGCCCGGGCAGCCAAAGAACGCGTCCTCCACCGGATCGCTCGTGATCTCGCCCTTGTCCACATAGTATTGCAGTCGTCCGTTTTCTGTACGCAGGCTGGAGAAGCTAATCTCGCCCGGGGCGATCTTGCCCACGTTCAGGCCCCAACTGCAACCATCGCCATAGCTCTTATCCAGCATCTTGTGGGACTGGATCTCGCCCGGGCCGGTCATCAGCTCGCTGGGCAGCGGGCCGCAATGGAACAGGATGCACTTGTCGGGATCGGCGCCGTAGTTGTTGTTCCAATCGAGGCAGCCGGAGGAGCGCCCCGATGCCGCCGCCAGCGCCAGCATGGGCAGCGCGTTGGTCACGTCCATCTCACACACGGCGGGCAGCCCCTCGTGGTTCAGGATCCCCATCACCGAGCAGGGCGAGATGCCGCGCATCTCCTGCAATTCGCTCCAGCAACGGATCGCCAGGCAATCGAGCTTCATTTCGTCCGCGATCGCGACCAGTGTCGCGCCCAGCTTGGCGAGCATGAGATCCTTGCCATCCGGCGCCTTGCCGAAGTCGGCCACCGCATGCAACTTCCCAATCCATTCCTGAACAGACGGGTCATCGTCCGTGAACTTGTCCATCCGAGCCAGCACCGAGGACAGATCGAGCGATTCCACGTCAATCCCATGCCCTTCGAATGCCACTTCGTCGAAACGCACGCTCTTAAACGCGGTCGTCCGAGCGCCGATCGCGCCCAGCCGCACGTACTTCATGCGCTTCACCACGCGGCAGATGGCCGCAAATTTGCTGAGTTGACAGCCGAATTCCTCGCTGGATGGATGCACCACAAACGGCGTGAAGCTAGTGAACTTGGTGCCCATCTGCTTGAGCACGGAGGTGAGTGCCAGCTTGCCGCACAGGGAATCGCGGCGATGCTCGAAGTCCATCTGGCCAATCTCATCTGGATAGGCCTGCAGCAGAATCGGCACCGTCACGTCCCGAATCGCGGCCTTGATGCCGTTTTCGTCGCCGAAATTGGGCAGGCAGATGATCAGCCCGTCATATTCGCCGCGATGCGCCTCCAGGAAATCGCGGAACGCGAAGCCCTCCAGCGTGGTCTCCACCGCGCCATATTTGGTGATATCCGCGGGGCTGAACAGCGGTGTAATCCCCGCCTTTTTGAGCGCCGCGCTCATCTCCTCACGCGCGGCATCGATCACGGAGCTGGGGAAAAACCCACGGTTTGCAAGCAATACAGCGATCGTCATTCTCATGTCCCTCCTGCATTCTCATCGTTCATTCGCGAGGACGCATTTCGCGCCCACATATATATGTAGAGTAACACTCATGCCCATACATGTCAAGCATCCATTTGCTGAACAGAGCACAGACCCCGAAGGATTTGTGCCCTGTTTGCTCGATCAGGTCGAAGATCAGTTTTCTCTCTCGTCGCCCCAGAAAAATAGCGCCACCGTGCCGGGGCCTGTATGGCTGCCGATCGTGGTCCCCACGTGGTTGATCTCTACACGTCCGTTCAATTTGGGGAAACGCTGCTCCACCGCATCCGCGACCAGTCGCGCATCCTCGTAGCAAGCGGCGTTCGAGATGTAGCATTTATCTGCATATTCAAGCCCGCCCTGCGCGTGCTCCACCATCCTCTGAACGATCTCCTTGATGACCTTGGGCTTGCCGCGAAACTTCTCACGCGGAATTAGGTGCCCCAGGCGATCCATGTTCAGCAGCGGGCATATGTTCAGGATCGTCCCGAACCAACCAGACGCCTTGGAGATGCGCCCGCCGCGCACATAGAACGTCAGATCAGTCGAGAAGAACCAATGATGCAGCTTGAGCTTGTTTTCCTCCGCCCAGCAGCACAGCTCGTTGATATTCATTCCCTCATCGCGCAGGTCGGCCAGCTTGTCCATCAATAGTCCATAGCCGGACGATGCACCCAGCGAATCCACGATATAGATCCTGCGCTGCGGGAACTCGGCCAGCAGCATCGTGCGCGCGGTATTGGCCGCGTTGTACACGCCAGAAAGCCCACTCGACAGGCAGACATGCAAGATGTCCTTCCCCGCTGCGAGGAACGGTCGGAAGAATTCCACGAATTCATCCACATTGACCTGCGAGGTCTTGGTGCTCGAGCCACTCGCCATGGCGGCATAGAAATCCTCATAGGAGATTGATTCGCCCAGATCGTCGGTATACTGCACATCGTTCAAATACAGATGGAAGCATACATATTTGATATCCCGACTTTCGAAATGTTCCCGGGTCAGGTCGGCCGTAGAGCAACAACTCAAAACATACTGCGACATGACAATCCTCGATTCTGCAACTTTGTTGACAAATGCCCTCATCAGAGCGTACAATTGTCCCGATGATACAAGTGTAGCATCCGTCATAAACTGTGTCAATATAATTCGCCACGGACTTGACATATAAGGGGAATCTGTTATGCCGAAATCGTTAAGAAACGAGCAATTGCGCTTATCAAATGAAGAAACCAACCGAATCACCAAGGAATCAATAGAGTCGGCACTGCTGCTGCTGATCCGCGAGAAACCGCTCGATCGGATCTCCATCACCGATATCGCGCGGCGCGCTGGGGTGTCCCGGACGGCCTATTATCGCAACTACACGTCCAAGGAGAACATCCTTCAGACCATGCTTCAGGATGTGGTTCGGGATGTCACCCAGACCATGCAGCTGGAGGGCTCCACGACGGACACCGAGGACTACTGGCGCGCGATGTTTCGCGTGGTCAAAAAATACACCCCGTCGCTCGATATCCTGCTCAAGACGCATCACTGGAACCAGATTTTGCACGAGGTGAATCGACAGATCCAACCGCATGTGCAGCGCGGAGATGCCGAGGAGAGCTATCAGCGCTATTTCTATTGTGGCGCTGCGTACAATGTACTGACCGCCTGGCTAAATGGCGGCATGAAGGAGCCCATCGATGAGATGGCGAAGATGTGCTGCCGATTTGCCTCGGGTGCATAACGCGATTTCTGCCCGTGCAGCGAAGCGGAACAAGAAATCGTGCAAATGCCTCATCGGCCATCAGGCGTGTGAACCAATCGGTTCACACGCCTGATGGCCGATGAGGCAGCTATCCGCAGGAAGCAGCCCGCAGGGTTGCTTTCAAGGATTTCCGAGGCGTGCTGCTATAGGTTGCGAACCGATAGGTTCGCAAGTCTGTCTACGGGCAGACCACCGCGGCTCAAATCAAAGATTTGAGCCGCGGTGCCTTGTAGCACGACGAGGCATCATACTTTATATGATAGTTTTTCCGCGAGCCTCCCCAGCAAGCCCATCGGCACAAAGCGCGCCACTGCCGAGGTAACCCGTCCAAATTTTCGGTAAAACAGATTGAATAGAAAGTACGGCATGTGCTGTATCTTGCTTTCGGGGAAGCGGCGAATGATGTTTCGGAATGAATAGAACCTTTTATACATCCGCCGATATCCCCGATACAGTTCCTCCTGTGTCATGCCCATCGGCTTGAATACCACATGCGCGGTGTTATAGTTTGCCAGGTTGCGGTCTGTGATCCGCCCGGCCGCATCCATGCTTCGATGCAGCTCTGTGCCCGGATAGGGCGTGAGGATATGGGAGGTCAATGTCTCGATTTTCATCTTGACCAGCCATTCCAGCGTGCGATCGAACGTATCGCTCCCATCCCCATCCAGCCCAAATACCATGCTCGCATTGATCATGATGCCTCTACGATGAATCGCATCCGCGAGCGCCTCATATTGATGTACATTGTTGTCCTTGTTCGCGCCCTTGAGCGATGCCTCATTGACAGATTCAAACCCAATAAAAAGGCTCCTGCAACCGGTCTGTGCCATCAGATCGAGCAGTTCCAAATGATCCAATATCTTGGTCGTCACGGCGGCATTCCAGATCAGGTTCATGCCCGCCAACTCCCCGAGCAGCTCGCGCGTATACTTCGGATCGCCGATGAAATTGTCGTCCACGAAATAGATATGGCGCGTATTGAGCGACCGAATATCCCGAATCACATCCGGAATCGGCCGCAGAACATACGTCCTGTTTCGGCAGCTATTATAGCAGAAACTGCAGCGATTCGGACATCCACGGCTGGTAGATATGACGTTTGTATACAGATATTTGCGGTTCTTTATATAATCATATTTCGGAGACACGATTTCATCCCCGCGAAAACCCACCATGTCGCAGTATTCCTTTTGCAAGCGGCCCGATTCAGCATCTTCAACAATTTTCCCCCACACACGTTCTGCCGGCCCGATGCTGAGCGCATCAAAATACGGCCGACATTCCTCGGGCGAGCAGGTCACATGGATGCCTCCGGCGACGACAGGAATCCCGCGCTCTTGGAACGCCTCTGCGATCTCAATCGCCCGCGGCAACGCATCCAGCGTGATCGTGACCCCCACCAAATCCGCATCATAATCCAAATCGAGCTTCTCAATGTTCTCATTGACGATGATCGTTTCGTGCGCATCTGGGATCAGATTCGCGATCGTCAGCAGCGCGAGCGAGGGTGCCATGCGCACCTTCAGATCCGTATCCATCGGTCGCTTGTTCATGAGGGGTTGGACGAGTAGAATCTTCATGTTTACCTCCGGCGGCACAGAAACACATATGTCAGGTTGGCCAGCACGACTGTTGCCCAATGGATTGTGATGAACAACGTGAACTTCTCCACGATCCCGACCGGATTGCTAAGTATCATGACATAGAACACCGCGATCGCGACCAACGTCAGTATGGACGCCACCACCAGGCAACTCGTGAGCATGGATGTGAAATATTCATCATGCGGACGACGGTGTGCCGTGAGCAAGATGACAATCAGGATCGTGACCGCGATGAGCGCCCAAGCGATATACATCTGATGGCCGGCGGCCAGGAACCGTCCCCACCAGGACCAAAATGGGACACCATCCCCATAATATAGCGTGCTGATGAACCCTTCATATCCGGATGAAATGATAAAGATGCATGCATAAAACGCACTGAAAATGCTGATGCAGACGGCATTCACCATCGGTGATTTCAATAATCGCTTCATTTTCTGTCCTCCTCTTGAAACATGAAAAGATACTCGATGGATACGCCGAACAGCTTGGCCAAATCATACGCAAGCCATATGGATGGGTCGAATTTGTCGGTTTCGATCGCATTGATCGCCTGCCTTGACACCGCAACGCGCTCCCCTAACTCCTTTTGCGTGAGCTTGCGCTGCTCGCGCAACTCCCTGACCCGATTTCGCATCCGATCACCTCCAAAAAGCAAATGTCAGGTTCACCCGACACATCATAGCACATTCATATATCCATGTCAAGTAAACATGACTCGCTTTATCACATATCATCCCTTCGCATCAGTTTCCTCTGTTCCGCCTCTCTCCTCCAGCTTCACATCTGCCGCTCTAACCCTTCGCCCCGCAGCACCAACCCCAAGAGGCTAGAGGGTCGCAAT
>JAJDGF010000007.1 GCA_030265545.1 Eubacteriales bacterium OttesenSCG-928-N13 | reverse complement strand
ATATGGATCGAGGAGGAGCCCTCGACCCGCGTCTCCACAGCCACGCTGCTCAAATCAACGCACACGCACATCGAGACGGTGATGGCAAACGGCACATTGGTTGTGACGAAGCCGAGCGTCTGATAGTCCACCCCCGGGATGACCACGGTCTCGCCCGCGTAGTTCACCCGGTTGACTGTACCGCTGATCGACGCACCAATCGTGAAGCAAAAATGCGTGCGCTTGACGCGAATGGACAGATAGAACTCCTGCCCGAGCGTGGGCCCGGAGATGGCATTCCCGCAGAAATCGGCATAGCTGACGCTGAACACATCGCCGCACATGCACGCGGCATCAAATGTGAGCGTGGGCGTGCCGGCAAAGCTGGACGTGATCACAAACGGCCCGATCAGCGGGCGTCCGCACACCATGCGCACCTCGTCCGGGCAGCCAATGAAGGCGATATATGGCTCGGCCGAGTCGCTGGGAACGCTTGTCTCGTTGCAGCACAAAATCGCGGAGGCGCCCGAGCAGCAGTTCATCTGCGCGCGCATCGCGGAGGTGGCCGCTGCCGAGGCGCTCGATTGGGCGTTCATCACCTGATCGGCATATTCGCCCGCCAGCTGCACCAAATTCAGCGTGGATGTCCTCAATCGCGGGCTCTTTGGATGCAGCACGTCGCCCGAGCATTCCAGAAAGTTGACCGCGGAATTGGATACCTCGCCGGTCACCAGGTACAGCGCGGTCGAGACCACGGCATACGCGTCATAATCGTTCAAGCCGCTCGGATCGACATCGGTATTGATGAATGTCTGCTGCGCACTGATGGCCGGAAACGAATTGGCAATGATCCATGAGATCATCAGCCGCTGGCGCTCAGACAGCTGCGCCATCAACGAATCGATCGGCCCCGTTTCATAGGGGATCGGGGTTGTTGGGCCGACCTTGGTCTTCTCCAGGCAATACGCATACTGCTGCGTGCCGCCATCGGGCGTGAAATAGAACTGGAATATGCCGTCATTGGGCGCCATATTTCGGCGATAGTTGGAATCGCCCGCAATCGCGCCGGGGATGTGGCAGTAATTGGCAGGACTTCCATCGTCTTGCACGTTGCCGCTCCCCTCGCCTGTGATGTCATTGGAGGTGTTGATGATGAAGGGCTGGGTAACATCATCGACCGGATCGAGCGCAAGCGCATTGGCGAACGCCGCTTGCGCGCGTGCATTCTTCGCACACGGGCAGGGATCTGTGCGGCCGAGGCCGTTCCCGTATGTAGTGTCATTCATTGTATGCACTTCCTTCAAATAGAATCGGCGCACATATGCCGCCATGGCATCCTATGTTCGATGGGATCGGCAAGTTCGGCAAAACAAAAGTCCCGAAAACAGCGGTTTGACATGACCCAAGATTCGTAAACAAAATTCGTCCGTAAATGGACTATTGACAATGACGAGTTCCCGTGATATAATCGGTCTGTTTCATTGACCGTTAATATATTTTACCATCGGAGGCATCGCATGAAAAACTCGCTCAACATGAAAATCACACCCGTATCACTGCTGAAATACGCACTGCCAACCATTCTATCCACTGTGTTTATGAATGTTTACAGTCTTGTGGATTCGCTTTTTGTATCGAACTTAATCGATACGGATGCACTATCTGCCGTTAACATCGTAGGACCTCTGCTTGCAATAACATTGGCCATCGGCACAATGATTGCCGCAGGAGGAAGTGCCCTAATTGCCAAGCAGCTCGGAGAAGAAAAGGATCTTGAATCAAAGCAAAATTTCTCGTTCTTTCTTGTGTTCTGTGTCATGGTCAGCGTGATTTTTGCTGTTGTGGGGCTCATATTTCGGCAGCCCATTTTATACGCAATGGGCGCGGATGCCGCGCTATACCCCACCTGTGAAGCGTATGCAATTCCTCTTATGTTCGTAATACCGTTTGCAATGATTGGAATGCTGGTGCAAATGTTTTTTGTCACGGCGGGAAAGCCGGGGCTTGGTTTTGGATTGTCGCTCATTGGCGGCGTTTTGAATATCATTTTTGACTATGTTCTGATTGCAGTGATTCCCCTTGGTGTTGCTGGAGCCGCCTATGCAACAGGCATCGGCTATGTATTCCAAAGCATAGCCGGGCTTGCATACTTTATCTTTAAGCGAAACGGGAGCTTGTCCCTTGTAAAACCGAAATGGAATGGCCGGGCACTCTTAAAGGCTTGTGGAAACGGCATGAGTGAAATGGTTGGTATGCTATCAATCAGTGTCACAATGGTGGCAATGAACATTATTCTGATGCAAAAGGCCGGCTCGGATGGTGTCGCTGCCGGTGCAATTGTCCTTTCTGCGCAAACAATTTTGTCTGCGGTCTATATGGGATACACGATGGGAATTGCACCTGTCATCAGCTTCAATTACGGCGGACAAAATAATGAAAACTTGCAAAAGATATATAAGATTGCCCTCAGAACGATTGGTATCATGTCCGTGTTCACCTGCATTGCCATGTTTCCGGCGGCAAGACCGATCGCGCGTCTCTATGCCGAGGGCGTGGAAAACGTCATTGAAATGGCGGTGAATGGCATGTATATCTTTTCAGTCGCATTCCTCTTTATGGGCTTTAACCTGTTTGCATCGTCTATGTTCACCGCATTCAACGACGGGAGGACATCGGCAATGCTCTCCCTGTTCCGCACCCTTATATTCTTGATCATCCCGCTCCTGATTCTGCCGCCGATGCTCGGCGTCCTTGGCGTTTGGATTGCGCTGCCGATGGCTGAGGTTTTGAGCATCATCATGTCCGTGTACTATTTCAAAAAGAAGAAGTCGGTCTATCATTATGCGTGAGGAGATGCGCAAACGTATAACTGAAACGGAGGGTACGAAATGAACCGGATTATTACGATCGGTCGTGAATTTGGTAGCGGCGGACGTGAGCTTGGCCGCCGACTTGCGGAGGCGCTGCACATCGAATATTATGACAAGCAGATCATTGAAGAGCTTGCCAAGCACACCGAGTTATCAAAGAAATACTTTCAAGAGGTAACCCAGGGGCAGCCACATCACCTGTTTCCCATACGGATTGGGCGGAGTTTTCATTACATGAAGAACCATCCCTTAGAACAGTCTCATGCTGTTTTTCAAGTGCAGAGCGGCATAATGAAAGAGATGGCTGAAAAATCAGACTGCGTGATTATTGGGCGATGCGCAGAGTTTGTGTTGGAGGACCATGCCCCGTTCCGCATTTTTACCTATGCAAATATGGAAAGCAAAGTGGCTCGCTGCAAGGAAAAAGGCTCTGAACACGAACATTTTTCAGACAAGGAAATGCAGCAGCATATCAAAGCGGTGGATGCACAGCGTTCAAAATACTATGCGCTCTATACCAGCGCAGTCTGGGGCGAAAAAGCACACTATGACCTCTTAATCAATACCTCCGGGCGCTCGATCAAGGATATAGCAAAAAAGCTGGCAGATACGATATAGTCGGTTTACAAAATGGCGATATCCTTATATAATTGAATGTGACTGGAGGTGTAAGACGAATGAGCAACCCGGAAATGCAAATGTACTCAACTCGCCTTATGGACAAGCTACAGACGATTGACCGCGCATACGAAGAATATGCCAAAGCGAAGGGCTTAACATATATCAGCATCACTGTGCTGGAAATCATATTTGCGTATCAGGACACTTGTACGCAGAAGCTCATATGTGATCAGACGCATTATCCGAAGCAAAGTGTGAATCTGGTCGTCAAGTCTTTTTGGGAGAGCGGCTATGTAGAGCTAAAGGAAACTACGTCTGACCGCAGGAACAAGATGATCCTATTAACAGAAAAAGGCAGGAAATATGCCGAGGAAATCATCACGCCGCTTTGGACGGCTGACGAGGTGGCCGTTTCCAGCTTGGGAACGCAGAAGCGCGACGAACTGATCCGCCTGCTCGAAATATACGGAAACTCGTATTGCGAATTCGTTGATGAAACGATTCGCAACGGGGGCAATAACGAAAGTACGAAAGAGGCGCGCGAATAATTGTTGACGGCATTTGGGTGAAACAAGCTTTTCTCGTGGTCGTGCACATTTGCCAGGCTCTGATTTCTGTTTGACATGGTAGTAGTCGGTTGCTCTTGGCAATTGCGCGATTTCCAAGAATAGGTCAAGCTTGTATATATGCCTCAGTTTCAGAATTGCCTGCGCGCTTTTCCGCGCTTTTCGCTCATTTCCCAAAACCAAGGCTTGCAAGTGTTTTGGGTAGTCATTCCCTGCAATTGGGTTTTCTTTAACCTCGGGTTTCAATTTCGGAGAAGCACCCTTCCCTACTCGTCCTCCGCGCGCCAGATGAAAGCCTTCCTTTCCGTATGACAAGTGAATTCGTTCCCAATCCCGTATCCGGTGATGCTCGTTCACCTCGAATCGACGGGCTGTCTCGCCGTAGCTGAGCTTTCTGTTCGCAACGTTTCTATTCCATGCTTCTTGAATTCCGCTGTATATCGCTTGTTCGCTACTCCTTTTGGCATAAAAACACCCCATTTGTTTTTCAGTATACTATACTGTCTAACAGATGGGGTGCAGTTCAGTTGCGTTTTCGGGGCTTTGGGTTGGTGGTATTCGGTTATTGGACGCTGAGCAGCCGCCTAGCGAATTGGCGCGCGGCATCCAGATCGGACGCATTCGGATGCCCGCGATGCATGAAAAAGAATGCCTTCCCTGCACAGGAGAACGTCTCCTTTACGACCTCGATCCCCTGCTGCTCCAGCAGCTGCCGCATCAGCGGGAGCGCCTCGTTCTGCCCGCCATAGGTGCTAAACAGCGCGGCGCGCTTCACCATGTCGGGCGTGAGTGACTGGATGAACGTCGTCATCCCTTTGTTGATGTTTCCCGCATAGGCCCCGTCTCCCAGCACCAGCAGATCCAGCGCTGCGGGCGCCCTCGCGCCATTCACCGGCTGCGCGGTCACATGCAGCTCGCTTGCGATGACCTCGGCCACCTTCTTGGTGTTGCCCGTCATCGAATGATAGATCACACTCACATTCATTCCGCCTCAGACCCTTTCATCCATATGATACCCAGATCGTACTGCATTGCGCCCCTTTTGTCAATGGCGCAGTATCGGGCATTGCAAGAACACTCCCAAAGCCCTTGGATCACTTGCGCGCCTCCATCACGGGCATATCGCACTTATTCAACACGCCACGGGACAGCGCGAAGCAGCCCAGCGCCGCGATCAACGACCACGCGCTCAAAATCGCCAGCGGCCACAACAGGCTGCCAAATTGCACGCCCACCATGATCGCGGGTACCAGCCCGGGCACCATGACTAGAATCACGCCGATGAAATAATAGATCAGCATCAGGCCGGAGCTCAGGTTCGCGCCGGTGAAGCGCATGGACAGCAGGTTGATCGCAATCAGCAGCATCGTGAACAGCGTATAGCAGATCACGCACAGCGCGATCAGGCCCAGTCCATCGCCCATGATCAACCCGCATATTGGGAAGATCAGCAGGCCCTCAATGAACGTGCGGAACACCAGCTCCATGTTGCTCCAGACCAGCTTGGATGTGGACGATGCGGGAATCATATACAGATAATGCTTATATGTCTCCTTCAATCCGCGCCCTGTGCCCACCAGAAAGACCTGCATCCACATCAGAATCATGAAGATGAACTCCATCCCCAGCTCGCCGCGCGCAAACAGCCCAATCAGCGCAGCGCCGGCAATGACCAGCCAGCTGTGCCAGCTGAGCAGCAGCGGATTCTCCCGCCGCATCTCACGCAGATGCCTACCCAGCAGCGCCCGCGCGCCATGTCCCCAGATGTCGCCGCTGCGCGCCACGATCGGCCTCTTCTTGCGCGAATCATCGGTGTTCATGCTCCCCTGCTGCGCGGCGTGCTTTTTCTCAGCCATGGTTTCGGTGGCGACCAGCACGTCCTCGTAGTAGTCCACATTCGCGCTCAGCACCACGCGGGCCAGCACCAGAATCGCGATCGGGATCAGCGCCAATAGCAGCAGCGCCATGCCATAGTTGCCCATCAGCAGATGGGTCACGCCACCTGCGCCCCAGCCTGCAATCGGGAACCAATCCAGCAGCGGAGAATACGCGAACGCATTCAGTGTGCCGAGCAGGTTTCCATGCTGCAAAAACGGTACAACCAGCTGAAGAACCAGCGGCAGGCAAAGGATCACCATCCCGATTTTCACCGCACGCTTGCGCTTTGGGCGGCCGTTTGTGGTGCTATATAAAAGCAAACTGATCATCTGACACACCACGATCACCAGCATGTATCCGCCCAGCATCAACCACATCGAACCATAATTGATATCAAACAGGCGTGCGATGTTGTTGTATTGAAACAGCAGGAAGAACCCGCCCCAGAACGCCGTCTTGAGCGCGCGGATCAGGCCATAGCCCAATATCAACCTTGGACTGACGGGCGACACAAACAGCATGTTCACATCGTTCATCTCAAAGAACGTATCGCCCGAGTTCAGCCCCTTCATCACTGCCATCACCAGAAACAGCATCAGCAGCGCGAAATAGCCCGCCTTCAAATAATTCATGTCCAGATGCAGAAAGCTGTCCGTCCCATCCATCCCGCCTAACACGATCAGAAAGCCCATGAACCCAATCACCGCGATCACCATGATCAGCTTGGCCGGGCTTTCGCGCAGCTGCTTGATGGTGTTTTTCAGGCTCGTCAATAGCAGATAGCCGATGCTACGCATGGTTCACATCCCCTTCGGTGATCTGGAAGAACACATCCTCCAGCGACTCGTCCGTGCTCAGCTCATCGCGACGCACCGTGCGCGCCAGCCGCCCGCCCATCATGATGTGGGTGGCGTCCCAGTTGTCCTCCACGCTTTCGATCATGTGCGTGCTCATCATCAGCGCGCATTGCTGCGCCTTGAGCTCATTCAGCAGATCTTTCAGTGCACGAATGGCGTGCGGATCCAGCCCGATCAAAGGTTCATCCAAGATCAGCGCCTTGGGCTGGGGCAGCAGCGCGATGGTGAGGCTCAGCTTTTGCTGCATGCCTTTTGAGAGCTGCTTGCCGAGCGAATCGCGCTTGTCCATCAATTCAAATCGATCGAGCATCCCCTCAGCGCGCGCTGTCCAGTCATCGCCCAGATTGTAGGCGCGTGCGATGAACGCCAGATGCTCCCACACGGTCAGCATCGGATACAGCGCGGGCATCTCGGGCACATAGCCCAGCAGCCGCTTGGCATCGGTGGTGTGGTTCTCATGGCCACCGATCTCGATGCGCCCATCGAATCGCAGCAGTCCGCAGATTGATTTGATCAACGTGGACTTGCCCGCACCGTTGGGGCCCAGCAGCACGCATAGTTCACCCGGCATCACTTGCAAGGATATGTCGCTGTTCGCGACCAGTTTTCCATACCTCTTGGTCACATGGTTGGCAGAAATCATCAATGCCACCTCCTGATGGATCCAATCATAGCATATTGCGTCGGAATATTGGCGCAATTTTGACTGAAAACAGCATTTTAACGGTTGACTTCTTCATTTTGGCGCAGATGATTTGTCGGATCACAGGATTGCTGATATAATGAGAGGCAATGGGAGGTGATTGTGATGGAGATCATTGCGCCGGTTCGGATGCTGCTGGAGCGGCTACTGCAAGAAGGGCATCAGGCGTATGCCGTGGGCGGCTGCGTGCGCGATTCGCTGCTGGGGCGAAGTCCGCACGATTGGGACATCACCACGTCCGCCACGCCCGAGCAGACCAGAAGCTGCATGGGCGAACTGCGCACATTTGATACCGGGCTTCATCATGGCACGCTGAGCGTGCTGGTGGATGGCACGATTTACGAGATCACCACCTTCCGCGCGGACGGCGAATACCTGGATCACAGGCGGCCCGATTCGGTGCAGTTTGTGCATGATATAAAGAAGGATCTGGCGCGACGGGATTTCACCATCAATGCGATGGCGCTCGATATCGAGGGGAATCTGATCGATCCATTCGGCGGACAGCAGGATCTGCGCGATGGATCAATTCGCTGCGTGGGCGATCCGAATGCTCGCTTTGAGGAGGATGCGCTGCGCATCTTGCGCGCGCTGCGATTCGCCAGCTGCTATGGGTTTTCGGTGGAGCAACAGACCGCGCAGGCCATGCGAGAGAAGCAAGCGCTGCTCCGCTTCGTCTCCGCCGAGCGCATCTATGAGGAGCTCAAGCGCATGCTATGCGGCCAGGGCGTGCACGGCGTGTTGATGGCATTCCCGGACATACTCAGCCAGATCATCCCCGAGATTGCCAAAGCCGTCCGGTTCGCGCAGCACAACCCGCACCATGATTCGGACGTGTGGGAGCATACGCTGCGCGCGGTGGCCGCTGTGCCGCCCGAGTCTGCGCTGCGGCTGGCCATGCTGCTGCACGATCTGGGCAAGCCCGAGTGCTTCACAATGGACGAGCAGGGGATCGGACATTTCTATGGCCATGCCAAACCGAGCGAGCGCATCGCGCGGGACGCCCTGCATCGGCTGAAGGCCGATCGACGCACCACGCAAAGGGTGGTCACGCTGGTGCGCGTGCATGATCTCGACATTTCCCCCACCGAGGAGATCATCAAACGCCGCCTGAACACGCTGGGCGAGCAGATGCTCAAGGACCTGATCCATGTGCAGCGCGCCGATTCGCTGGCGCAGTCATCGCTCGGTCGTCAGGAGCGATTGGATGCACTCGATCAGTGCGAGCAATTGCTCGAACGGCTGCTACAGGAGCGCGCCTGCTTCTCGCTGAATCAACTGGTCGTGAAGGGTGGAGATCTGATTGGGATCGGTGTCCCCGAGGGCATGCAGGTTGGCATGATGCTGCATGCGCTGCTGGAGCAGGTGCTGGATGGCACGTTGCCCAACGACCGCGACGCGCTGATTGATGCCGCCAAGCGGATGATGAAAGCTTAAGGGAATACCGCACACTTCGCCTGCACATCCGCGAATTGTGCGGCATTGCCCGAACCACATACGTCGCATACACATAAGCACACCCGCCATGCTCGTTCCATCGAACATGGCGGGTGTTATTGCATTGATTCATCTGCGGTGGATGGGCTCAGCTTGCAATCGAGAGGCTATTCTCCCTGCGCGATCTGTTTCACCACGTCGCGCGCCTCATCGATCAGTCCCAAATCCCACAGCATGCTCACGCCCAGATACTTGTTTCGGATATCGCGCGCACCCACGAATGCATCGCAGGTGTCCTGCACGCTGATCCCCAGATCCGCGTTCGTCATCGGCGCGCCCAGCTGCTGCATCAGAGACACGATCTGCTCGGTGGGCGGCAGCTCCTCCTCGATGATCTGGAGGATGTCCTGCCAGTGCGCGATGATCTTCTCCAAACGAACTTCATGCTTGGCTGGGTCGTTCTTGTGCTCCTTTTGCTCAATCGCCAGGATCTGCGGCGTGGTCTGCCCGAAGATGCGATGCACCTGCGCCTCCCAATCCCGCTCATTGAACGCCGCCATATGGGCGCGTGCGCGCTCGGCATCCGGCTGCTGCTGTTTGATCCAATCATACAGTTTCAGCGTGATCACGGTGCCCACACCCACCTGAATCCCATGAAAATCACTCTTCTCGCCGCGTTCCAGCGCCATCATCTCCCACATGTGGGAAAAATAATGCTCCATCCCAGATGCCGGGCGCGATGTGCCCGCGAACGCCATCGCGATGCCGCTGAGCACCAGCCCCTCCGTCACAGCCAGGATCACCTCTGGATCGCGATCCTTCAGGCGATCCGCGTTTTCCACGCAGCGCTTGAGGGATCTGCGCATCAGCGCAGCGATCTCGGGGCAATAGTATTCGTCCACCACCAATTGTGCAATGCGCCATTCGCAGATGGACACATATTTTGCGATCATGTCGCCCAGCCCCGACCACAGCATGCGCATCGGTGCCTGGCACAGGATGTCGCTATCCAGGATGATGGCGGCGGGGCAGCTATTATATAATGTAGATTTCACGCTGTTCACCAGCATGGAGCTGGAGCCGGACGCGTAACCATCCATGGAGGGCGCGGTGGCCACCACCGCACTGGGCAGTGATGCGGCATGCGCAAACTCCTTGCAGCAGTCGTTGATCACGCCCGAGCCAATCGCCAGCACCACATCCAGCCCCGGCTCAAAGCCCATCGCGATCGATCCCATGCTGAACTCGTTGGGCTCCACCTCATCCTGAGGCAGAATGAACAGCACATGCTCGATCCCGGCATCGGTTAAAATCTGCACGGCCTGCTCGCCCGCAGCCCGATAGGTGTGCTGATCACACACCACGAACGGCTTCTTGCAGCCGATCTCATGAAGCGCCTGCGGCAGCATCTTGATCGCACCCGCGCCCGAATGGAAGCTCACAAGCTCCGCACCATGATGATGGCCGCACGCGCAATCAAAGCCCTCTCCGAGCAGCTGCTGGATCGACAAATCCGAAAACGATGGCATGGTGACACGCCCTTTCTCTTGTGATGCTATTTTCCGATGACGCCCTTGATGCGGCGCACACCGGCGGAGGATGATTCCTCCTTTTGCAGCTTGAATGATTTCAGATCGGCGGTGTTCTCCGCGTGCGGGCCGCCGCAGATTTCCTTGGAGAAATCGCCCATCGTATACACCCTGACGCGCTCGCCGTACTTGCTTTCAAACAAACCGATTGCGCCCTGCTGCTTGGCCTCGTCCACGGTCATCTCCTCGCAGGTGATGGTCGCGCCCGCCTGGATGGCCTCGTTCACCAATCTTTCGACCTCCACCTTCTCCTCTGGGGTCATCTTGCGGGAGAAGGAAAAGTCAAACCGCAGGCGCTCGGACGTGATGTTCGATCCCTTCTGCGCGACCTCCGGCCCCAGCACCTTGCGCAGGGCGGCATGCAGCAGATGGGTGGCGGTATGCAGCTTGGCGGTCTCCTCTTGGTTGTCGGCCAGGCCGCCCTTGAAGCGCTGCTCAGCGCCCGCATGGCTCTTTTCTTGGTGCTGCTTGAACCGCTCCATGAAGTCGTTCTCGTCCACGCTCAGCCCCTTTTCCTTGGCCAGCTCCTGCGTGATCTCGATCGGGAAGCCATAGGTGTCATACAGCTTGAACGCGCTTCTGCCATCGATCCTGCGGAATTTGCTCTCCAACCCGAAGAACTTTTCGCGCAGCTCGAGCAGCGTCTGCACCGCGCCCGAGAAACGCTTGAGGTCCTCGATCGTCTCGAGCATCTCCGGTGTGGGGCGCAGCGTGGAACCGACGTTGTCCGCCAGCTCCTCCGCCTTTTTCAGCTTGTCCACGATATCAGGCGACACCAGCGAGGTTTCAAACGCCTCATGCATGGTCCGAAATGAGCTGCTGATGCGGTCGATGTTGCCAAATACCTTCTCGAATTCCTTCATGCCCTGCTTGAGCGTGCGCTGGAAGCGACCCTCCTCAAGCAACAGCTGTTCCAAGATGCGATCCTTGTTGCGAAGCAGTTCGGGATACACGTCCTTATACTGGTTGATGATGACCTCGGCGATCTCAGGCGTGGCGTTTTCGGGCATGCCTAGCTGCATCCCGTGGCGCACCGCGCGACGGATCAGGCGGCGCAGCACATAGCCCTGATCCACGTTGCTGGGTGTGACGCCGCGGTCGTCACCCAGGATGATGGTGGACGTGCGCATGTGGTCGGCCACGATGCGGATCGAGCGGGTCACGCTCTCGCTCTCGCCATATTTCTTGCCGCAAAGCTGCTCGATTTTGGCGATGATGTCCTGGAACAGATCGGTCTCATACACAGACTTTGCACCCAGCAGCACAGAGATCGTGCGCTCCAGTCCCATGCCGGTATCCACGTTCTTCTGCGCGAGCGGCGGGAAGCTGCCATCCGCCTGCTTGTTATACTGCATGAACACATCGTTCCAGATCTCCAGATATCGCCCGCAATCGCACGCGGGCGAGCAGTCCGGACCGCAGGGCTGCTTGTCCAGATTGATGATGAACATCTCGGTATCCGGGCCGCACGGGCCGGTCAGCCCGGCCGGGCCCCACCAGTTGTTCTTTTTGGGCAGATAGAAGATGTTCTCGTCCTTCACGCCCACCTCGCACCAAAGATCGGCCGCCTCGTCATCGCGGGGCGCGTCCTCGTCCCCGGCAAATACCGAAAACGCCAATCGATCCTTGTCGATCCCGAGCCAGTCGGGGCTGGTCAGAAATTCCCAGCTCCAGGTGATCGCTTCGCGCTTGAAATAATCGCCCAGCGACCAGTTGCCCAGCATTTCAAAGAATGTGCAGTGGCTGCTGTCGCCCACCTCGTCGATGTCGCCGGTGCGGATGCACTTTTGCACATCCACCAGCCGCACGCCCATGGGGTGCTTTTCGCCCATCAGATAGGGCACCAGCGGATGCATGCCCGCGGTGGTGAACAGCACGGTGGGGTCGTTCTCCGGAATGACGGAGGCGCTCGGGATCACCGCGTGCCCCTTTTGCTCGAAAAATTTGAGGAACAGCGCCCTCAGTTCGCTGGCTTTGCTGATGTTCATATGTGTTCCCTCCAAAAAATAATCGCACTGCATTCGCTCAAGGACGAAACAGTGCATTCGCGGTACCACCCTGATTGATCCTTCGATCATCGATCGAATGGGATCCTCTCAAACGCATAACGGTGCGCACCGCCACGCCATTTCCGGCGCGGGGCTCAGGGAGGGCGTTCATGTGCATGCGCGACCCACTCACACCAAATGCGGGCTCTCTGCGCGCGCAACGCGCATTACTGGTTCCCATCATCGCCAAACATATAGAAACATTGACCGTATGCGCCAATTTTACCGCGTTTCCCACATGAAGTCAAATTAAGATTGCCTACTTTATACCCCGAGCAATTTCCCGTTCAATTTGAGCCATTTTTTCCATGTGAGATAGTCGCTCTGGTGCGACTTCACCCGCGCCCAGAAGCGATCCGAATGGTTGAACTCATGCAGATGGCATAGCTCGTGGATCACCACATAATCGAACGCCTCGGGCGGCGCCATGATCAATTTGTAGTTGAAATTCAGGTTGTGCTGGCTGGAGCAGCTGCCCCAGCGGGTCTTCTGATCGCGGATGGTGATGCGTCTGGGCGCGCGGCCAATCAGCGGCACGTACTGCATGATAAGCTGCTGCACCCGGGCACGGGTCTGCTCGATCAGCCATGCCTTAAGCTGCGCGCGCAGCTGCTCGGGGTCCATCTCCTGCCCCGCATAGGTGAGTGTGATCACCCCGCCGTCCAACTGCACATTCGCCGTTTTGCCCTGCACGATCCGAAGCTGCACCGGTCGCCCCTCATACAAAATCTCAGCGCCGTCCTGCATGGGATGATCACTTTGGTGGCGCTGCACATAGTCGCGCATCTGCCGCCTCGCCTCAAACACCCAATCGGCGCGCTCCATGACGAATGCATCGCAGACCCGAAGCGGCGTGCGCATGGGCGCGAACACGCGGATCTCGTCATCGGGCAGCAGCCGAATCTCCATGCTCTTGCGCTGGGTTTGTACCAGTTCATAGCAAATCTTGCCTCGTCCTGTCATGACTGTTCTAAGCATCCCGCGCCTCAATTGCGCTTGTCCAGCACGCTGGCATGCGTGGTGGTCAGCGGTTCGTATTTGCTGTCTGCGTCCATGATCTGGTTGATCCCACGGATCACGCAGGTGGACGGGTCCTCCGGCAGATGGCAGGCCAAAGAGAACTCTTCCGCGAGGATACGATCCAGCCCCAGCAGCTGCGCGCCGCCGCCGCTGAGCACGATGCCCGTATCGCTCAGATCGGCAAGCAATTCCGCATGCGCGCCGCTGAGCAACTGATGGATCAGTTCCTTCAACCCATGCACCACCGGATCCAGCACGTTCTTCAGCTCGTCCGTCTCGATCTGAAACTCCTTGGGAAAGCCACATTCCGCATCCATCGCATGGATGAGCACGCCCGGCACCTGGATGCCCGATGCGCCGATCAGCGCATGCTTGAGCTCCTCCGCTGTGCGAAGCGAGATGGCGATGCCGCGCGATTTGCGCAGCCGCCGCACGATCGTTTCATCGATGCGCTGCATGCCATAGGGCAGCGCGTGCATATCCACCACACGTCCGCCCGATATCAGCGACGCAGTCATCTTGCCGGCACCCAGATCCACAATCAGCGTGGCCTGCGGCCGCATCACATCGATCGGTGCACCCAGCGCCGCCGCGACATCACTGCGCACCACCGAGCAGCTGGCCGCGCCCGCCTGCATGGCCAGCGCCACCATGTGCCGAATGGGTGTGATCTGCATCTCGGGCGCATAGCTGATCAGAAGCTTGGGGCGCCGCACCAGATTGGTGGCTGCCGCGTGCCTCAGCAGATAGCGAAACCATTGCGAAAGCAGCTCCTCATCGGCGATCGTGCCGCCCTGCATCGGATGCCCAACCGCAACGCCAATCGGCACGCGGGAGATCAGCTGCTGCGCCTCATTGCCAAAGGCGATCGGCTCCTCATATCCTGCGCGCATCGCGATGGCGGACGCCTGGCGATAGATCACGCCGCGCCCGTGCACCGCCATGCGCACGCCCCCTGTACCGATGTCCAGACCAATATTCCAGTTCATAGCCCTCTTGCCTCTCTTCGGAACACCTGGCGCGAGAGCCTCCGCCCTATAGCGCCATCTCCTCGTATTTCTTGCGCGTCGCTTCGCCGCCACGGATGTGCCGCTCACTCATGTTGATCCCCAGCACGCGCCCCACGGAACGCGCCAGTTGCGGATCAATCAGCGGCAGCCGAACGCGCATGTCCTTGTGAACGGTGGTCTTGCTGACGCCCAGCTTCTGCGCACAATCGCGCACCGTGGCGCCAGTTTTCAGCATATACGCGGCTGTATCCAGTACCCGCGTGACGATGTATTGTCTCACACGCCTCACGCCCCCCATCCGCTACACTTGCTTTTCAGCCTATGCAGCAGACAAGATGGCTTAGACGTTGAACTGCGCTTTGATCCGTTCGTATCCCTGAATATCGCCCACATCGATCCTTTGGCCGGGCATGGGCAGTGCGCAGATGCGCGTGCGCGAGCACAGATAGCTGACCAGGCTGCCCGGGGCATCGGTGGCCGCGCCGTCCGAAATGGCCTGCGCGATCAGCGGCAGATCCTGCCTCAGATACAGATAAAACGGGGGCACCGCAAAGTGGCTGGGCGGATTTTCGGGCTTTTCCACCATGGACAGCACGCGTCCCTGATCGTCCTTGACCAGCACGCCCGAACGCCGAAACGCCGCCTGGTCCAGCTCCTCATAGCACATCACCATGCTGGATGATTGGCGCAGCGATTCCTGCACCAGCGCGCCCAATGAAAAGGTGAGCAGGTTGTCTCCCGCCGTCACCAGCAGATCATCATCAAGCGATAGCCCGTCGATCGCAAACTGAATGTCCCGCACGGCGCCCAACCGCGTGGCGTTATCGGTTGAGCCATCGTCCAGCACGACCAGCGGCTTTTTGATCGACAGCTGCTTCGCCCAGGACTCAAACTGCCCGATAAATTTGTGGTTGCTGACCACCACATGCCGCTCGATCTGCTCGATCGAATCCAGATCCTGGATCAATCGCGTCAGGATCGTGCTGTCCCCGACGGGCAGCAGCGGCTTGGGGAATTGCTCGGTCAGCGGGTACATGCGCGTGGCATAGCCGGCGCACAGCATCAACGAAATCATGCGCGCGCCACCCCCACTCCGTCAGCCGTGTGGCAAATGTGGGTGGAGAACACGTCCTTCAATTCGGGGTATTGCGCAAGATAGCGATCGGACACGAAGCGCGTGATTTCGTCCCGATAGGCCGGGTCGATCAGTGCGATGCAGCAGCCCTTGAACCCCGCGCCGCTGAACCGCGCACCATACACGCCGGTCGCCTCACGCAGCGCCTCATACAGCGCGATCAGGTGCTCGGAGCCAGTTTCGTAGTTCTCAATCGAGCTGCGGCCCGATTCAAACACCAGCTGACCAAATCCAGCCAAGTCTCCCTCGCGCCACAGCTGCGCGCCCTTTTGCACGCGCTCGCACTCGGTATAAAAGTGTCTCGCGCGGCGGCGGAACGGCTCGGGCAGCTGGTTTTCATGGCGCCAAAACAGCTCGGATGGGATGTCCCGGAGCCGCGATTCGGCAAACGAACCAAGCTCCATCCCGGCCAGCGCCTTCAGATACCAGCTGGCGGCCTTCAATTCGTCCACGCGGTGGTTGAACCCGCTGCCCAGCTTGCGCGAAAGCCCGGAATACACCACCAGAAAATCAAATTCGGGCATGTTCTCGGGCGTCTCGATCAGCTCAAACTGCTGATCGCGCGTGTCCAGATACAACAGGTGGTTCTGCTTTGAATGCACCTCACAGGACTGATCCAGTTTGCCCACGCTCATGCCCACATAATCCTTTTCGGCCTGCAGCGCCAGCTCAATCAATTCCTCGGGCGATATGCTCAGGTCATGCAGCGCGATCAACGCCTGCAGATAGCACAGAATCACCGCCGCCGAGGAGGACAGCCCCCCGATCGGCAACGCGCCGCGCACCACGCCCCGAAACCCGTGCGTCAAGGGGAACTGCTTCCCCAGTGCCCACACGCAGCCGCGCGCGAAATCGCCCCAGTCGTCCATGCGCTGCGGCATGCGCTCCCCAACCGAAAAACGCACCTCGCCGGGGAAGTCCTCGCTGATCAGCACGATCTGGTCGGAGCCTGTAGGCTGATACGCCAGCTCCACCCCCTGATCGATCGCGAAGCCGGACACGAAGCCAAATTGATGATCCACATGCGCGCCCAAGGGGCACACGCGATAGGGCGAGAACACGCGCCGCACCTCGCCCTTTTCGGACGGGAAACGCTCGGCGAATATCGATTGAATGTCAGTCATGCTTGATCCCCTTGCGCCATGCGATGTATTTTCGGATGCCCTCTTTGAACGGCGTGGTGGGATTGTAGCCCAGCACGTCCTTCGAATGGGAGATGTCCGCATAGGTCTTTTCCACGTCCCCCGGCTGCATCGGCATGCGGCGGATGACGGCCTTCTGCCCCATCTCCTGCTCAATGGTCTCAATCATCTCGGTGAGGGTCACGGTGTGGCTCTCGCCCAGATTGAAGATGTCATATTTTGGCTCGCCCGCTGTCCAGTCGAGCGCCTTTGTGACGCCATCCAGGATGTCGTCGATATAGGTATAATCGCGCATCGTGGAGCCATCGCCGAACACCGGGATGGGTTCGCCGCGCTCAATCATGGTGCAGAATTTGCAGATCGCCAGATCGGGGCGCTGAGAGGGGCCATACACGGTGAAAAACCGCAAGCAGGCCACGCTGAACCCATGCAGCGCGTGATAGGTGTGGGTGATCAATTCCCCCGCCTTCTTGGTGGCGGCGTAGGGCGAGATCGGGTGATCGACAGCATCCGACTCGCTGAACGGCACCTTTTTGTTGCTGCCATACACCGACGAGCTGGACGCGAACGCCAACCGCTTTACCCCAAACCGGTTCATGGCTTCAAGCAAACGGATGGTGCCCATCAGGTTCACATCGCCATACAGCGCGGGGTTCTCAATCGAAGGGCGCACGCCCGCATAGGCCGCCAGATGCACCACGGCATCCGGCTTGAACGAGGAAAACGCGGCCTCCAGCGCCTGCGCATCCCGAATGTCGATCTCGGCCAATTGAAAGCGCGAATGATGATCCAGCTGCTCGATCTCGCGCACGTTGTTGCGCTTCAATGCAGGATCATAAAAATCGTTGAAATTGTCGATTGCCAGCACCTGATCGCCCCGCGCAATCAGCTGCTTAGACAGCTGCGAGCCGATGAACCCGGCGCCGCCCGTCACCATCACACGCATGGTTGTCCTCCTATGGCGGAGCAATTGCGCCGCATGCATTCCATTTCCGTGATATTATATCACAATTTCCGCGCATTGGATAGCAAATTCAACACTTGCAGCAGGCGTAAAACACATGTATAATGGTAGCATTAGGCATCGTACCATATTCATCAATATATTATAGGAGGTAATGATTCATGGCCAATCCCAAAGCATTCCCCATGACCAGCCCGGTCAACCACACCAGAGGATCGCTGCCCAAGATCGGCATTCGCCCCTGCATTGACGGCCGCCGTCGCGGCGTGCGCGAGAGTCTGGAGGAGCAGACCATGCAGATGGCCCAGGCCGCTGCCGATTTTCTGAGCAAGAACCTGCGCCACAGCTGCGGGCTGCCGGTGGAGTGCGTGATCGCGGACAGCACGATCGGCGGCGTGAAGGAAGCGGCCGATTGCGCCGACAAATTCGCGCGAGAGAACGTGGGTGTGTCCATCTCGGTCACCCCCTGCTGGTGCTACGGTTCCGAGACCATGGACATGGACCCCTTCACCCCGAAGGCCATCTGGGGCTTCAACGGCACAGAGCGCCCGGGCGCGGTGTATCTGGCCGCGGTGCTGGCCGCGCACAGCCAAAAGGGGCTGCCCGCGTTCGGCATCTATGGCCATGACGTGATGGATTCCAAAGACGCCGCCAACATCCCCGCCGATGTGGGCGAGAAGCTGCTGCAGTTTGCGCGCGCTGCGTTGACCGTAGCCACCATCCGCGGCAAGTCCTATCTGAGCATGGGCGGCACGGCGATGGGCATCGCGGGCTCCATGGTGAACCCGCCGCTGTTTGAGAAGTATCTAGGCATGCGCGTGGAATCGATCGACATGTCCGAGTTCGTGCGCCGCTGGGAAGAGAACATCTATGATCCCGAGGAGTTCGCGCGCGCGCAGGCGTGGGTGAAGGAAAACGTGAACATCGGCTGGGACAAGAACCCCGAGGCGATGCAGCATTCGCCCGAGCAAAAACAGAAGGTGCTGGACGACAGCATCAAGATGGTGATGATCGGCCGCGATCTGATGATCGGCAACGAGAAGCTGGCCGAGATGGGTTTCGTGGAGGAATCCTGCGGGCACAATGCCGTGGCTTCCGGCTTCCAGGGACAGCGCCAGTGGACGGATCATTTCCCGAATGGCGATTTCATGGAATCGCTGCTGTGCAGCAGCTATGACTGGAACGGCATTCGCGAGCCCATGGTGGTCGCGACCGAAAACGATGCGCTGAACGGCATCTGCATGCTGCTGGGCAAGCATCTGACCGGCACCGCATCCGGCTTCGCGGACGTGCGCACCTACTGGAGCCCGGAGGCGATTGAGCGCGTCAGCGGCTGGAAGCCGGCAAATGGCGCAGAGGGTGGCGTGATCCATCTGATCAACTCGGGCGCCGTCACACTGGACGCCACGGGCGAATGCTCGGATGCCGATGGCAAGCCCTGCATGAAGCACTGGTGGGACATCTCGAGCGAAGAGGCCGCGGCCTGCATGGATGCCACGCAATACTGCTATGGCGATCTGGGCTATTTTAGGGGCGGCGGATATTCCTCCAACCTGCGCACCAAGGGCGGCATGCCCATCACCATGACGCGTCTGAACATGATTGATGGCCTGGGCCCGGTGCTGCAAATCGCCGAAGGCTGGACGGTCACGCTGCCAGACGACGTGCACAAAATCATCAACGACCGCACCGACCCCACCTGGCCGACCACCTATTTCGCACCCCGCCTGACCGGCGAAGGCGCGTTCAAGGATGTGTATTCGGTCATGAACAACTGGGGCGCGAACCACGGCGCGTTCAACTATGGCCACATCGGCTCCGACCTGATCACGTTGGCGTCCATGCTGCGCATCCCGGTGTGCATGCACAATGTCTCGGACGACGATCTGTTCCGTCCCACGGCATGGAACTCTTTTGGCACCCAGGATCGCGAGGGCGCTGACTATCGTGCCTGCGCCAACTTCGGCCCACTCTACGGCAAGAAATAATCCATATATCCATGGGGCGCCGCGTTGATGTAAACGCGGCGCTTTTTGCATGTTGACGGTCGTCAACACGCCCTCGTCGAAGCCCAGAGGACTTCTCCTCGGATGGAAACGAAGGCGGGTTTTTCTAAGACAACACTCCACGGTCAGAAATTCCGCAAGGTAGCGCACACTTGGTGCGCTCCTCCCCAACGCGCATGTCGCCAGCTGCGGTTTGAGTATGGAGGGTTCACACCCTCCATGCCTCCCAGTGGGTTTGTTTTCAGTCTGGGCCTCTCGTTTATGCAAACGCGGCGCCCAGATTGTTTGTTGTGTCAACATGCCGACCACTGGCACAATATCGGAAGTGTTTATTTTACTTGACTAATTTCTTAATAACTGCTAATGTTATAGAGCATATATAGGCAAAAAATGGCAGATTTTTAACGCAATATTTCTTCAGCGTTTATACAACGGCAAAGTGAGGTGCGGTATGCAGTTTCATCATTCAGACAGTACATTTGTGAACAATGTGAATGAGATCTATGTTCCCAGGATCGTAGATGAGCAAGTGATATCTCTCTATGAAATTGACATTGAACGGGATACCATTACGATTCAAGGCCTTAAAACGAATGAATCGCTGTATGGGATACCGCAAAAGGTGCTTTCATTTTGCTGGACAGACTATGTCGAGAATGTCTGTCATGAAGATGACAGGCAGCGAATCATAGAGAACCTTCTGACAATTGATGGAACGATGAATTCGGCCGACATATCGTTTCGTGTATTGAATCAATCGACGCGTGAATATCGCTGGCTGTATGTATATAACACGCTGCCCATTCATGATGAAGATAAAAAGCTGACATTCCTATATGGGAGCATTCTGGATATCTCTGACCAAATCACACAGCAGAACGAGCTGGTTGCGCTGCAAAATGACAACGTCCGCTTGGAAGCGATGCTGGAAGGATTGCCGTTTGCGACGTTGCTCGTTGACAAAAAGCTCGGCGTTGTGGATTGCAATTTGACCGCCGTTGAGATGGGCGAGGCGAAAAGCAAGGCGGAATTCATCGCAAACTATAGCTCGATGGTTCCCGAGTATCAGCCCAACGGAAAAAGCAGTCGTGATGTATCGGCTGAAATGCGCAAGAAAGCCTTTGAAGAGGGCAAGGCCGAATATGATTTCACCTATCAGCCGCCTTCCGGCAAGCCATTGCACGGCATCACTACGATCCAGTGTATCGATATTCACAACAAGCAGATGCTTATGGGCACATTCCGTGACCTGACACAGATGTATGCAGAACAGGAAAAGGTCAAAGAAGCGGAGAAATATGCGCGCCTCATGCTGGATGCGACGCCGTTTGCCTTCGTGCTGATCGATGAGAACCTGAACATGATTGATTGCAACGAAACTGCGGTCTCGTTGCTGGAGTACGAGAATAAGGACGATCTGCTGAAGAACTACTACAAGGCGTTGCTTGGGACGCAGCCGGACGGGTCCGACACGATGGAGTTGGTCGCGAGAAAGCGCATGCAAGCCCTTGAAACGGGCGGGGTTCAATACAAGCTGTTTTATACATTGCCGAGCGGCGAGATGCTACCGACTGAAGCAACGCTCAAGGGCATCATGACAAATGGCAGGAAGCTCTTGGCTGGCTATATGCGCGATTTGAGGGAAATTGAGCAGGCCAACGAAAGGCTAAAAACTGCGCAAGAAGTGTCCCAATCCATGCTTGATCACTCCCCGTATGCCGTCTTTGCCATAAATGAGGAGTTCGAGATTTTCGATTGCAATAAGCATGCATTTCAAATGTACGGGGTGGAATCCAAGGATGATCTGCTCAAACATGTCTTTACGAAGTATTCGGCGGAATACCAAGAAAATGGCGCTGCGAGCATTGACCTGGCGAAGGAATACATCGCGAAGGCGTTTGCGAACGACCACTTTGAATTCGACTGGATGCAGCAAACGGCGCGCGGCGAGCCGCTCCCTGTCAAGGTGGAATCAAGAAGCATCACCTGGGCAGATGGGGAAAAACGTGTGCTCATCTATCAGCGTGATATGCGCGCCATCTTCTTGCAGGAGGCGAAGACCAGAGAACTGCAAAAACTGCAACAATCCACATTTGACGAGGATCCACTTGCCTGCCTCATATTCAACAACAATTGCGAGATGATCGACTGCAATTTGGCAGCGCTCAATCTCTATGGCGCGACGAGCAAAGAAGATTTGATGGAAAACGCATTCACGAAGTATTCCACAAGGCTTCAGCCCAACGGATTGCTCAGTGCGGAGTATGGAAAGCAACTGGTGCTCGACAGCTTCAATAACAACAACAAGAAGATGGAGTGGAACCACCGCCATGCAAATGGAGAAATCATCCCCGTCGAATTGATCATGAAGAACATCCAATGGGATGGTGGCGAGCGCAGGGTGTTTGCCTATGGGCGCGATCTGCGGGAGGTCAAGGCGAGCTGGGCCGCGGTTCGTGCGCAGCAAAAGGAGCTCATCAAGGCGCGCGATGCTGCGCAGGCGAGCGAGAGAAGCAAGTCGGAATTCCTTGCGAATATGAGCCACGAAATCCGCACGCCCATGACCGCAATCATCGGGATGACCGAGATTGGCCAAAAGACGGACGATGTCGAGAAGATGAAATATTGCCTGAAAAAGGTATCGGATGCATCCGACCATTTGCTCGGCGTCATCAACGACATCCTGGACATTTCGAAAATCGAATCGGGGCATTTCGAGCTTTCCTATACCGATTTTGCGATCGAAAGAATGCTCATGAGAATCACCGACATGATGACATATAGGGTTGACCAAAAAAAGCAGGACTTCATCATCAAGGTCGATAGCGATGTCCCGAGCGCGATCATCTCTGACCAGCAGCGGCTCACGCAGTTGATCATGAATTTGCTGTCAAATGCGAACAAGTTCACAGATGAGCATGGTGAAATCATACTGCATATCGGTCTTGCTGAGCCATTCAACGAGATAACGGGCGAATACAAATTGCTCGTTGAGGTGCAGGACAACGGCATCGGCATTTCAAGAGAAAATATGAACCGAATTTTCAATGCGTTCGAGCAGGAGGACAACACGATCAGCCGTCGATTCGGCGGAACTGGGCTGGGCCTGGTGATCGGCAAGACGATTGCGACGCAAATGGGCGGCGAGCTTTGGGTGGAATCCGAGCTTGGAAAGGGCTCGAAGTTCAGCTTCACCATCATCACAACGCAAGGCATCGCAAGTGCTGTCAAAAGAATCAACCCGAATATCGATGTGAGCAACGTGAATATTATGGTTGTTGATGATTCCGAAATGATTTGCGATTACTTTGCCCAGATCACTTCGAATGTCGGCATTGCCTGCACGACCGCAACCAAACCCCAAAAGGCATTCGAGATCATTCAAACAGTGAAACCAAACATCATGTTTATCGACTTTTTGATGCCGGATATGGACGGTATTGAATTGACCCGTCAAATCCGAAAGAGATACGGCGATGGCGTGGTTGTGATCATGATTTCCGGCATTTCAAAGGATACCATTGAGCAGGAAGCATTGAAGGCTGGTGTCGACAAATTCATCGCAAAGCCGCTGCTTTCGTCCTCCATCATCGACTGCATCAACACGTGTTTGGGGCAAAGTGAAAATGTGGCAGCCAAAATCGATGCATCCTCTGATAAAGAGTCATCCTTTGCAGGCCGCCGCGTGCTCATGGCAGAGGATGTTGCGATCAACAGCGAAATTGTGATGGCGATGCTCGCTCCGATCGGCGTTGAAATTGACTGGGCTGAAAATGGCGAAATCGCATGCGAGATGTTTAAAGCGAATCCGCTGGCCTATGACTTGATCCTCATGGACATTCACATGCCGAAGGTTGACGGATTCGAGGCGACACGACGAATTCGCAGCATGGATATACAAAAGGCAAAGGAAATCCCCATCATTGCGCTGACTGCGAATGCGTTCAAGGAAGACGTGGAGAGGTGCCTTGATGTTGGCATGAACGACCATTTGGCCAAGCCGTTCAACTACGATGATTTCTATGAGAAGATCTCCTATTACCTGAAACGCACAGAGATATAAACCGTGACGCTATGAACGGTGCCCCATTTGTTGCTACGCTGTAACAAGCAAGTGGGGCACCGTTTTTCGCTGCGATTTGGGCTTGGCCGAGCGAAGGATCAAGCATTCGATTTGATCGATGCTGCGCTATTCGTCGGCGCCGCGCATATGCGAGCAGTTCAGGTGACTCGCGTCACAATAGGGCATGTTGCTCGATTCGCCGCAACGGCACAGCGTCATGCGATTGCGGATTTCATAGGATTCACCATCTGCGCCGATGAGCTCCACACCACCCGTAATCCATAGCGGCCCGCGCACGCCGCGCGCCGGGTCCTGCACAAGGTTGACCTCGGGCGGGAGCTCCGGTTCGACTTTTGTCCCGTCCTTTTTGCGGATCGTCAATCGGCCGGAGGGACAGTTGCACGCCTGGTATGTCGCCATCTCTTCATAGTTGGGCTTGTCCGATTCGACGGCCATCTGCCAGACGCCCGCGCCGACATCGCAAAAGCGCGCCACCGCGCACCATTCTTCGCGATCCATCAGGTCGACTTTCGCCCCCTCATACACCTTTGCCGTTTGATCATATGGCGCTTTGTCCGCAACCTCCGCGCCGTCAAAATGCATCTTAGCATGCGAACCATCGCAAAACGGCTTGTTTTTCGAATGGCCGCAGCGGCACAGATGATACGGCTCCGTCGTGGCGGGATATTCCCTTCCTTCGGCCCATTTCTCGCCCGCACCTCGCTTGTCCGGAACGATCGTCCGGATGCGCAGGGGTGTGTTCTCGCTCACCTCATAGGGCCCTGATTTCAGTATCCGAATCCTGTACTTCGCCATAGCAAAATCTCCTTTTCTTTGTGATTGCGTGTGGGGTTGTCGGTCGGACGTAGCGTGCAGCGCGGGATCGTTCCATCTTGTTGTGTATAAACGAAAATGCCTAGGATATGCGCAAATTGAACGGCACCTACGACGTTCTTCAGCACGGTATACCATAACCAACGAAAGCGGTGCAGTCACATATGAATGGGCACGCGGTTTCTGGACAATATGTGGCCTATGCCCGCCCAGCGCCACAGTACCGTTCGATCACCGCATACACCCGTTCAATGTCGATGGGCTTACCCAGGTGATCGTTCATACCGGCATCCAAGCTGCGTTGGATGTCCTCTTGGAATACATTGGCCGTCATGGCCACGATGGGTACGGTTTGGGCGCTCGGTGCATCCAGCGCACGGATCGCACGGGTGGCCTCCAGGCCGTCCATCACCGGCATCTGGATATCCATAAAAATGATGTCGTACCGATCGGGCGCAGCCGAAAAGGCTTGCAGCGCCTCACTGCCATTGGTCACGCTGTCTATCTGCACACCGCTGCTACTCAGCAGCTCCTCGAAGATAAGCCTGTTGATCTCGATGTCCTCGACCAGCAGAAGCCGCAGCCCAGAGAACTGGCCGGGGTGGAGCGTCGGTGCGGCGCTGCCGGCCGAGGCCTGGGTGGTGGGCATCAGCGGGATTTGAAGGGTGAAGGTTGCGCCCTCGCCGGGGGTGGAGGAGACCAGGATGTCGCCCCCCATGCTCTCGGCCAGGTTCTTGGCGATGGACAGCCCCAGCCCCGTGCCGCCATAGCGGCGGGTGATGCTGTTGTCGGCCTGCTCGAAGGCATTGAAGATATGGCCAAGCTGCTCTGGCTTGATGCCGATGCCGTTGTCTGTGACGGTGACATTCAGCAGCGGCGGGTCTTGCTGCTGAATGAGCTGGTTTACCTCCATGTGTACGCGCCCGCCCTCGGGGGTGAACTTCACCGCGTTGGAAAGCAGGTTGGTGATGATTTGGGCGATGCGCACCCTGTCACCGATATAGTGGCTATGCAGCTGCGGGTCCAGGGCAATGGTGAACTGCTGATCCTTCTTCTTCGCCTGCTCGCGCACCATATATTCCACGCTATGAAGCATTTCATCAAAATCGAACGGGGCCTGCTCCAGCTCGATCTTGCCGGACTCTATTTTGGAGATATCGAGGATGTCATTGATGATGGCGAGCAGCTGACCCGAGGCCGTGCTGATGCCACGCAGGCATTCCTGCGGCTTGTCTGTGTCCGAGGCCGAAAGGCCGATCTTGGTCATGCCGATGATGGCATTCATCGGGGTGCGTATCTCGTGGCTCATGTTGGACAAAAACTCACTCTTGGCTCGGCTGGCCGCCTCGGCCTGCGTCTTCGCCTCTACCAATGAGGCCTCATACTCGCGCCGATCGAAATAGGCGGCAAACACACTCGTGAGCAAAATGGCCAGCTGGATGTCGGTATCATCCCAGCGAGCCGTTCCATGGCGGGTAAATTCGACGACGCCCCACAGTTTGCCATCGATAATGATCGGCACCGCAATCTGGGCACCCTGCGTGTTTTCATAGGCGAAGAATCGCCCCTTGTTGGCAAGAAATGCATCGCGCAACGGCGTTCCTTCAGAGAAATCTCGGTGCTCGCTCTCGGATGGAGCGGTCTTGTCCCGCCGCCATGCATACCGAAGGGTGAGGCCATCAACCTGTGGATTTCTTGCCAAGAAGGCCATGGCATCGCAATTCAGGAAGTTGCCGGCCAAGTCCATCGATTTTTCCAACGAGGCATCGTCGTGCCGCAAGTTGATGAAGATGTAGGAGATTTCGGCCAGATTTTTGTTCTTCTGCTCCAGCTCGTTCAACAGCCGCCGATTGTGCTGCAAGCCCTGTTTCAGTGCATCGATGATATAGATGGACAGGATGGCCATCGCAAAGCCGGTAACCACCAGCGCCACCAGTTGATCAATCAGCTTGGCCTGCGCGCCCTCATGCGGCACAATGAGATGCGGCACGAAATACTCCAAAACGCAAAAAACAAGCATCACAATCACGTTCAGCGCGATGAGCAGCACCCGAGCCCGATTTTCAAATGTCACCGAGATGATGAAGATACACAGCAGCGTAAACATGAGCGCTGTGCCATCATAGCCGGCGGTTTGGGTGAAGAGAAATGGGATGTAGATGAAGCTGACCAGAACAACCAGCGGCCTGAGAACGCGCAGCTGCATGCGGCGCGGCGCAAACATGAAGGCCACCATGAGCGCGATGAAGCTCCACTGAAACACGATGCCGAAGATGCCCTTGCCCAGCAGCGTGTTGGTGGTGGCCGAAAGGATGGAGGCAAAGAGCGACACAATGAAAAAAATGATCGATATGCGATACTCCAGTGGGTTGCCCTCATCAAAATAGCGCGCCCAAAGCCTGCCTAGGGCGCCCATTTTCTGGCCGTTGTTCATACGCGTCGTTCCCCCTACTCTCCCGCATGCGGTGCAATTTATCGAGTTTACTCCTTATTTTACCACAAAGCATGCATGGAAAACAACCGACGATACAGCGAATTGGTCGCTCAATGGGCTTTCTTTGACAAAGGCAGTACATTTCCACGGACTGTTCGGTTGCCAACAGGGATAACTCCAAAATGTTATATTGATGTGCGGAACAGACACCTCCCACCTTTCACGCTTTTCTTTCTATCCAGTTTAGGATACACCCTCCAGATTTCAGTATACTATACTGTCTAAAAAAAGGGGGGCAGTTCAGATGGATGGGGATTTTCTCATCCGGCATATGCGTCAGCTCCCGCGTCAAAATCTTTGCATATGTTGCTTCAATATAAGATTTCCTATATACTAGTTCTATCTGTCGCAGATGCAATCAATCTGGGGTTGCCAACACAAATGCTACGGGGGGACGACAATGAAGCGCTTCACCATCACACTGGCAAGCATACTGCTCATCAGCTTTGGGGCATTTTGGTTCATCTCTGTTCCGCACTCGTGGCAAACCGAACTGTTTCGATATACACTGTTCGGTGTGTTTCTTGGCGTCGCCTTTATAATGTCACTATATCATGTGTTTTTATATGTCTTTGCCGAAAGGGAGCGTGCTTATCTGCTGTTCGCGGCCACCTGTTTAATCATGTTGACCCGTTTTGTCACAATTGAAAACGGCATCGCCTCGCTGCTGATGACAAGCTACCCCTGGCAACTGGGGCGCATCAGCCTATCTCTTCTGGCCGCGCACGGCATCTTCGGGATCTGGTTCATGTATGAGGCACTGCGGCTCTCCATGGGCAAGGCCGTGCTATTTTCGTTTGTTGTATGCTACGGCATATCCTTTTTGGGGCCTTTTGTTTTTGACAGGGCCCATTATCTGTTCATTGGCCTAATCCCCCACGTAGTCGTCATCACACAAGCCCTTCGCGCGCCCGACGTACGGAAAAACCCTTACAAAATGACGCTTGTGGCTGGCATTGCACTGTTTCTTGTGTGGACGGTCTTTGGGGTGGTGGAGGTTACCAGCACACTGTTTATGCCCGGACTTTTCCCCTGGCTGTTCTTCTTTTTCACGCAGATGGTATTGCTCACTGTCGAGTTTTCCGAAACAAGAAAGCATGGGCGAGAAATGGCCGATTCCAACGTCTTGCTCGAAAATTTGAATCGTGTCAAATCCGAATTATTCAGCAACATCAGCCACGAGATCAAAACGCCCCTGACGGTGATCGCCACGGATATTTCGTTGTCAGAAAGACACATACAGCGCGGCGAATATGACGAGGCGATGCAGCTTTTGGACAACGCCCACGCTGAAGTGATGCACACGGCAGATTTTGTTGGCGATGCGCTTCATTTTGCCCGCAACCAGGAATCCGTCAGAAAGATGAAGAACTTCGACTTTGATGCGGTCATACGGACCACGGCGGCGGTTTTTGAACCGTTTGCGAAAATGCGCGGCAATGTCATTGAAATACTGGCCGATGTGCCATCCGGGCCACAGGATGCCCTGCTGCCGGTGTGGGGCACGGCGGATACCCTGGGCACTGCCATGGTAAACCTGCTCACCAATGCCAATAACCACACAGAAGATGGAAAAATTCAAATTTTGATGTCGGTGACAGGTGCATGGATACACATTGTGGTGCGGGACAACGGATCGGGTATCTCTGCCGAGATGTTGCCCCATGTGTTCGAGCGCGGTGTGACGGACGGACAGGGAACGGGCCTGGGGCTTGCCATTGCAAAGGCCATCATTGAGCATCACGGGGGTGAAATCCATATCGAAAGCGAGTGGGGCAAGGGCACCGCGGTGCGCTTTACCCTGCCCGCAGTGAAAGAGGTGCGGCCATGAAAAGAAAGATGGTTTTGCTGGTGGAGGACAATATCCAGGTGATGAAAAACAACACCACGGCGCTTGAAATGAATGGGGCGGTTGTCCTGCAGGCGACAAGCCTTTCCCAGGCGCGGGCGCTGATGGACGGGACCGCACCCGACGCGGCGGTCATCGATATCATGTTGCCAGACGGCAGCGGGATTGATTTGCTGCGCACCATGCGCGCGGGTGCATGGCGCGATGTGCCGGTGCTGCTGCTTACTGCCAAGGGCGATCCGGAAGATATCATATCCGGGCTTGAGATGGGCGCAGACGATTATCTGCCCAAACCTTATGACCTGAACGTGTTTGAGGCGCGCATCGTCGCATTGCTGCGCCGCTCGTCCCGGTTGCCCAGCACACTGCGGTGTGGTGGGCTGTGTTTAGATATCGCCTCCAACACGGCTCATTACAATGCAGAGAATCTGCACCTGACACAGAAGGAATTCTCCCTGCTGCTTTTGCTGGCACAAAATCTTCAGCATCCGATGGCCGCCGGGGTTTTATATGAAAAGGTGTGGGGCAAGGCGCTTCTGTATGACAACACTTCAGCGTTGCGTATCCAGATGTCCAATTTGAAAAAGAAGCTGGCCGCCGTCACCGAAGAGGTCATCATCGAGTCCTCGCGCGGGGAGGGATACTGCCTGACCGTGATGTAACGGCGCACTGGCAGAACAAAGTTGGACAGAAGTCTGCGTTTATTGACACAACAATGTTTCGTTTTCTATACATTCGCCCCTTTGAGGCGCTGTCCGTGATATACTATTTTGTCATAAGTAGCAGTCACGAGCGTGCAGGAAAGGGGTGTTCTTTCGCCTTGGAACTTTTTGCCAGGAAGAAGCGAACACACAACCCGAGGCTGCCCGCCGGATATCCATGCGGGTGTTCCGAATGTCCCAATAATGTGCGTGCGCCCGCGTTGGAAAACGGCAATGCCTGCGTTCAGAAAGCGAAATCGTAGTGTGCCGGGAAAGAGCAAATGCGCCAAAGCGACCCAAGAAAGGAAACGAGAGAATGAAACACAAGAGAATGACAGCTTTTCTTCTTGCTTTCGCACTGACCCTCGCCGTATTTTCGACTTGCGGGGCGCAGGGAGAGGAAACCAGACAGGCGGATAGACTTGTTTATGGCATGATAGACGTCCCCGGGGCAGCCGAAGCCGTGGAAAAGGTCGCCCCCGGCAAATACGAGGTGCTCACCTTCCCCACCATGAACGAGGTGATGGCCGCGCTGCGCTCCGGGCGCATCGACGCTGCACAGACGTATGAGGACTACGCGAATTTCATCATGAAAAGTGACGATGGGCTTACGTTCACCCGAGGGGATGCCCCACCGGCCTCCCTGTCGATGCTGACGCGCGAAGCCGACGTCGAGTTGACCACCGCACTGAACAGCGCCATTGAAACGTTGAAAGAGAATGGTAAATTGGACGAGTTGTATGAGCAATATGTTGCGAATGCCTCTCCCGATGATGTTCCCGAAGCGCCCGAAATTGCGACCATCGACGGAGCCAAGACCATCACGGTGGGTGTCAGCGGGGACTTCCCCCCGCACGACTATGTCTCGGTCGACGGCAGGCCAGCGGGCTACAACGTGGCGCTGATGGGCGAGATTGCCCAGCTGGCGGGCTTCAATGTGGCATTTGAAACCGCGGGCTTCAACACCAAATTTTCGGGGCTGGTATCACAGCGCATCGATTTGTTTTTCCTGCATGCAGGGCACACGGCGTTTGAGGGCATCATCCAGACGGCCGCCTACGACGAGGAGGTCTATCTGGGGCGGCTGACGCTGAAATAGGAGCATGGATTTCATCTATCAAAACTTTATGGCGAACGGCGCGTGGCGCGCCTATGCCAACGGCCTTGGGGTTACACTGCTCATCACGGCAGCCGCGCTATTTCTGGGCACGGCGCTGGGCGCGGTGCTGTGCGCCATGGCCCGCTCGCGGTTTGCGGTGCTGCGCGGAGCCTCACGCGGGTACACCCTGTTTGTGCGGGGCACCCCGGTGTTGCTGCTGTTGATGCTGTTTTACTATGTCATCCTCGCCCCTCTCAAAACCAGCGCACTGGTCACGGCCTTCATCGCCTTTGGGCTGAACTGCGCGGCGCACATCGGAGAAATCATGCGCGCGGGGCTTGCGGGGGTAGACATCGTAGAGGTTGAAGCGGCGCGATCCTTGGGTTTTACAAAAACGGCCACCTTCTTTCTTGTCCAATTGCCACAGGCCGCCCGCATCGCAAAACCCGTGTACCAAAACGCCGTGGTAAACCTGCTACAGTGGACCAGCGTGGTGGGCTATGTCTCGATTGCAGACTTGACCCGCGTGGTGAACAACATGGGTTCGCGCACCGGCCAGCCCTTTGTGGCGCTGGCGACGGGCATCGGACTGTATCTTTTGCTCGGGGTCATCATCGATGGGCTGTTTAAGCTTTCAAATATTTATGCCAAGCGGAGGGAAGAAACATGAACATTGAAAAAACGAACGGCGATGCGCTGACACTGGCGCTATCGGGACGGCTGGACACCACCACGGCGCCGCTGTTACAAGAGGCCTTGCTGCCCGCCTTTGAGGAAAACAAAAACGTGGTGCTGGATTTTGAAGGCATCGAGTATGTTTCCTCGGCGGGGCTGCGCGTGCTGCTGCTGGGGGCCAAAACGGCCAAGGCGGCGGGCGGTAGTCAAACACTGGTGCATGTTGCCGATGAGGTGCAGGAAGTGTTTGAGCTGACCGGCTTTGATGGTGTTTTGAGCTTTGGATAAAATCTGACAACGCCGGTTCTGCGCGGAATGGCTGAGGGTCGACTCTTCCCACGTGAAGGCGGAGAGGTGGCTGTCACGCCATATGTGGAAACGACCCGCTTTGTCGGCATCTCGCCACAAAGGAGAGCACAGAGCATGCGCATATTTAAGTCAGTCAAAACAAAAATTGCCGCCGTGGTGCTGTTTGTCATGGCGGCGCTGGCCGTTTTGCTTTTGGTGGTGAACGTGGGCGTCATCGAACGCTACAAGGCCCTGCAAACCGCCCAGTGTCAAAGCATGGTGGATGCGGAAAGCCACAAGGTGAACGAGAGTATCGCCGTGATGGAGAACAACGTGCGCAAGCTGGCCGTCATCGGGCAGCTTTTGGTCGAATCAAACGGAGAGCTGGACGCGCTGGGGCAGCAGGCGGTGACGCAGAGCTTCCCCGAAGCGGCGGTAGCCGCAGGGGGTGGCATCTTTTATGCGCCCCATGCCGTAGAGGCCGCCAGGCAAAAGCTGTGCTTTTACGCCTTCCGCGATGAGCGTGGCGAGGTGGTGTTTGATCCGAGCTTCGAGAGCGAGGCCTACGACTATCTCTCGCAGGACTGGTATGTTGCCATCAAAGCCGGCGCTTTGGCCGGGGGCGACGCGCCAGTGTGGACCGCGCCCTACTACGACGACGCGGGCACCAATGCATTGATGACGACGGTGGGCTTTGGCCTGTTCGATAACGGGGATTTCATAGGTGTTGCCACCGGGGACTGGGTGCTTACCGACATCGCCGAAAGCATCGCCGCCATCAAG
>JAJDGF010000078.1 GCA_030265545.1 Eubacteriales bacterium OttesenSCG-928-N13 | reverse complement strand
AACCCGATCAGCGGGATGCCATACGCCAGCAGCGATGCGATGCCCACCTTGCCATCGGGCAAGTTCAGCTCCACCTGGTCGCCCTCGCGGAAGTCCCCGCTGGGCAGCGCCATCAGGCGGCGCTCGGTGCGCCCGTATTTGCAGGCGTGGCATGCCTCGCAGGCCTCCGGACGGATCACCTCCGCCATCAGTCGCCCATTCTCCCTGACCACTGTCGCCAGCTGTTTCATCGATTGCTCCTTTGGGCATAGCATGTCCGACCCTTCGGACGAACATGCATCTTGTCCCATACAATTATCAACCATATTTGGACGGTGCAAACATAGAATCGATCTTATTCGGCAGGTTTCTGCTCGGGCAGATTGAGCTGGATATGCAGCATGTCCAACTGATCCTGTTTCACATCGGACGGGGTCTGCATCATCAGGCAGTTCGCGCCCTGCCCCTTGGGGAAGGCGATCACGTCGCGCAAGGAGTCCTTGTCCGCCAGCATCATCACCAGCCGATCCACGCCAAACGCGAATCCGCCATGGGGCGGCGTGCCGTATTTGAAGGCCTCCAGCAGGAACCCAAACCGATGCTGTGCCTCGTCCGGGGTCAGCCCGATCAGCTCAAACATCTTGGCCTGCACATCGCTCTGATGGATGCGGATGGAGCCGGAGCCCATCTCCACGCCGTTGAGCACCAGGTCATACGCCTTGGCGCGCACTTCGCCCGGCTTCTCGGCCATCAATTCGACGTCCTCGTCCATGCAGCTGGTGAAGGGGTGGTGCATCGCCACATAGCGATCGTCCTCCTCATCGTACTCAAGCAGCGGGAATTCGGTCACCCAGAACAGATTGTACTTGCCCTCCGGGATCAGGTTCTTGCGCTTGGCGATCTCTTTTCTGAGCTCACCCAGCGATTGCAGCACCACATTGTGCTTGTCCGCGATGAAGAACAGCGCGTCGCCCGGCTCTGCATGCATGGAGTCGATGAGCGCCTTTGACAACTCGTCCGTCAGGAACTTGTTGAACGAGGAGCGCAATGTGCCGTCCGCGTTCACCATCACATACGCGAGCCCCTTCGCGCGGTAGGTTTTGACGAACTCCACCAGCGAATCCAGCTCTTTTCTGGTGAAGCCATCCGAGAGCCCCTTGGCGTTGATGCCGCGCACGCTGCCGCCATCGGCCACTGCGCCCTCGAACACCGGGAAGCCGCAGTGTTTCACGGCAGGGGAGACATCCACGAACTTCATCTCAAAGCGGGTGTCCGGCTTGTCGGAGCCATATTGATCCATCGCATCGCGCCAGGTCATGCGGGGGAGGGGCAATTGCAGCTGAACGCCCTTCACCTCATCGAACACCTGCGCAAACGCACCCTCCACCACATCCTGGATGTGATTGGGCTCAATGAAGCTCATCTCCAGATCGACCTGCGTGAATTCGGGCTGACGATCGGCGCGTGAGTCCTCGTCGCGGAAGCAGCGCGCCACCTGATAATAGCGGTCAAACCCAGCCAGCATCAGCAGCTGTTTATAGATCTGCGGGGACTGGGGCAGCGCATAGAATTCACCCGGATGGAGCCGCGCCGGCACCAGGAAATCGCGCGCACCCTCGGGGGTGGATTTGGTCAGGATGGGGGTTTCGACCTCGGTGAAGCCCTGCTGATCCAAATTGCGGCGCACGGCAGATACGACCTTGGAACGCATCCGCAGCGTGCTCTGCAGCGATGGCCTGCGCAGATCCAGATAGCGATATTTCAGGCGAACCAGTTCGTTTTCGCCCGCGTTGTCGTCGATATAGATGGGCGGGGTTTCGGATTTGTTGAGCAGTACGGCCTGCTTCACGAACACCTCGATGTCCCCGTTCTTGAGCTTTGCATTCACGGCCTCGGGCGCACGCATGCGCACCTCGCCCTGAACGGACAGCACATATTCCGCGCGAAGTGATGCCCCCATTTTGAAGCATTCACTGCCGCAGGTGGCCTCATCAAACACCAGCTGCACCAGTCCCTCGCGGTCGCGCAGCCAGACGAAAATCACGCCGCCCAAATCGCGCGTCCGCTGCACCCAGCCGGACAGCTGCACCGTCTGGCCATTCAATGCGGCGCTCACCAAGCCGCAGTATTGCGTGCGTTCAAAACCGATATTTGCCATAATCTATCACTCCTTGATCCATTCTTTTGATTGCTCGATGAGCTGCTCTCGCGTCAGCTCGCGCTCCTCGGATGCCGCCATATCGCGCAGCTTGATGATGCCCTTTGCCAGCTCGTCACCTGCGATCACGGCCACCTTGGGCGCGTTCATCTTGTTGGCGCATTTGAATTGCGCTTTCAGGCTGCGCGCGGCATGGTCAATGTCGCAATGCACGCCCTGCTTGCGCAATGCGTCGGCCAATTCGAGGCCATAGATGCGCGCTTCATCGCCCATCGTGGCGATGAATAGGTCATAGATCGGGCACTGCTCGCGCTGATAGCCCTGCGCCTGTTGCAGCATCAAGATGCGCTCCACGCCCATGCCGAAGCCGAATCCGGGGGTGGCCGGGCCGCCCAGCTGCTCGATCAGTCCGTCGTAACGGCCGCCGCCGCATACGGTGAGCGGGCCGTTCTCGGTCTCGGTGATGATCTCAAACACGGTTCTTGAATAATAATCCAGCCCGCGCACGATCCGCGGATCGATGACAAAATCAATCCCTAGCGCACTGAGATATGCCTGCAAACGATCAAAGTGCGTCTGGCAATCCTCACACAGGCAATCCAGCACCGAGGGCGCATCCGCCACAAGCAGCTGATCCTCAGGCACCTTGCAGTCCAGGATCCGCATCGGGTTGCGCTCAAAGCGGTCGTTGCAGGTGCTGCACAGATTTGGCAGCAATGGACGCAGGAATTCCTTCAATCTTTCATTGTATACCTTGCGGCATTCGGGGCAGCCGATCGAGTTGATCGCCAGCTTCAATCCCTCGATCCCGCAGGCCTTGAGTTGATCGAGCGCGAGCTTGATCCCCTCGGCATCACAGCTGGCATCCTTTGCGCCAAACACCTCGATTCCCAGCTGATGATGCTCGCGCAAGCGTCCCGACTGCGGCTTTTCGTAGCGGAACACGGGGGTTGAGATGTAATACATCTTGCAGGGCAGCGGCTCGGACTCCAGATGCGCCTCCAAAAACGCGCGCACCGCACCCGCCGTGCCCTCCGGCTTCAATGTGATGGAACGCCCACCCTTGTCGTCAAAGGTGTACATCTCCTTTTGCACCACATCAGTGGTATCACCAACGCCGCGCAAAAACAGCTCGGTGTGCTCAAACACCGGGGTGCGGATCTCGCGGTACCCGCCGAGCGCGCACAAATCGCGCATGCACTGCTCAATAAACTGCCAATTCGCGCTATCCTGCGGCAGGATGTCCTTTGTGCCCTTGGGCGCCTGTGTCAACATCTTGCTTCCTCCTCGTCCATACATAAAAAGCCCTTCGTCCAACAAACGTTAGGGACGAAAGGCCATGCTTCGCGGTGCCACCTTAGTGACTTGACCACATTATATCTTGGTGCTCAGCCGGATCTTTTGCCGCCTGACTATGTCATGCATCGTTTGAAAGAGCGCTGCTATTTCTGCACTCAGACTCCTTGTCAGACGACAAAATCTCTCGTCTGAACCCTCAATCATAATATGGTCAAGTCACTGGTTGAGCGCGAATTCCCCACTCATTCCCGTATCGAGGGACACGCCGCATAAAATGCGGAGGCTCCGGGTCGTCAATCCATCATTGCCCACTGTTGATACTGATTATATGTGCCAGACAGACACATGTCAAGCGCTTGCGTGTAAAGTAGAAAAGCTTTATTTTCGGCGCTCGTCCATCGCCTGTGCGATGCGCTCAGCCACGCGCATGGCGGCCTCGCCCGTTTCATATGCGCCGTAAAAATCCAGGATATCGCGATCGTTTTTCTCGGCCGATTCGGGGGTCAGCTGCGCGATATGATCCTCCAACGTTTGCTGGTCTCGCACAGAGACAAACGGCGTATCTGATATGTCGAAATAGAACGTGCGCTCCTCGCGCTCGAACTGTTCTTTATCATTGTGAAACAGGATCAGCGGACGCCCGGTCAGCACGAAATCGCCCGCACTGGAGGAATAGTCGGTGATCAGCACGTCCGAAATCAGCAGCAGATCGGCCATGTCCTCATAGGTGGATGCATCGATGATTCGATCGTCATTGGGCAGCCCACCAAGCCCTAGCTGCGTGGAATGGCAGCGCACCAAACAGTAGAATTCACCGCTCAATCTGGATCCCAGCGCGTCCATCGTGCGGAGCAGATCGATCGGTTGAATCTGCTGCTTCTCGCCCTTTCTTCGGGGTGCGTTGCGCATCGTGGGGGCGTATAGCAGCAGCTTCACGTCCTGCGGGATGCCCAGCTTGCGTTTGACCTCTATGATCTTGGCAGCAGATGGATGGATCAGGATGTCATTGCGCGGGGAGCCCACGCGCAATGGCTCGCCCTGAAAGCCAAACGCGGTTTTGTACATCTGTTCGCAATGGCGGGAGCCGGTCACCATCACGTCCGCGATCCATTGCTCGATCATCTCAACGCCCTTTGGATGGTCGGGCGCGTCATACAAACATTTTTTGAAGCCACGATCGCCGTGCCATGTCTGGACATACAGCTGATGATTGCGCTTCCTGGTGTAGTCGGACATCGGCATGTTGTCTACCCAGGCGCGGGCGGTCGACATCTCGCGCAGCGCGTGCCAGGAATGGTTGCGCGCGGTTCGCACGTAGTCTGGAATGATGTTTGCTTTGGATGCACCATCGCGAAACAACCATACGATATCTGCATCAGGACGAATCTGATGCAGCGCCTCGCTGATGGCCTTCGGGCTGTCCGAATAGGACTTGCCTGAAAAGCTGGAAAATACAACTTTATGATTTTGCGCTGGGAACAGGCGGCAGATGAGCATGAACATGCTGCGCAGCCTGTCCTTCATAGCGAGCGCGAATTGTAACACGGGCTTCAATGTGACACCTCCAAGCGGCAGTTATTGCTATTGTAAGCCAAGTTGGTGGTTTTATCAAGCCCCGCGCCATCATATATTGGTGCATGGGAGGGGGCGAGGTTTGTGCAGGCGGTGCTGACGAGGCTCCCCATCTGGGTGAGGGACAGGCTCCCGGATGATTTGGTTTCTCAGGCGGACGAGATTCGGCTGCGCATCGGGCAGCCGGTGGAGCTGCGCACATCGTCGGGCAGTCATCTGCTCGGGCAGCCCCTTTTGAGGGACGAGATGGATGAGACCGTGCGCATGCTGGCGGATCATTCGATCTATGCGTGCGAGGATCGCATCCGAAGTGGGTATTTCGCGCTGCCGGGTGGGTTCCGCGTGGGACTGACGGGCAGCTATAGCATGCAGAATGGCGTGGTGTCGGCATTGCCCAGGATCGGTTCCATCTCCATTCGGATGGCGCGGGAGATCAAGGGCGCGGCGGACAAGCTGATGCCCCATCTGATGCAAAACGGGCGCGCGCTGAGCACGATCATCCTATCCGCGCCGATGATGGGCAAAACCACGATGCTCAGGGACATCGCGCGGCAGATGTCGGAGCTTGGGCTCCATGTGGCGATATCGGATGAGCGCAGCGAGCTGGCGGGCAGCAAGGACGGCGTGCCGCAGATGGATGTGGGGCCGCGCACGGATGTGTGCGATGGACTGCCCAAAAGGCAGGCGATCCCGGCGCTGGTGCGTGCGATGGCGCCCGAGGTAATCGTGACCGATGAGCTGGGTCATATCGAGGATGCGGAGGCCGTGCAGGAGGCAGCGCGTTCGGGGGTGGCATTGATCGCATCGGCGCACGCGGGCAGCTATGAGGAGGCGAAGGGACGCAAAGCGCTGGCTTCCTTGATGGAGGACGGGCTGTTTCGGCGGGTGGTGGTGCTGGGCGGCTCGCCTGGACGCATCCAGCGCATATTGAACGGAGCAGGTGAGGTCATTTGAACACGTGGACGATCAGACTTGTGGCTTGCCTGGTGATGACGGCCTGCTGCGCGATGGCGGGTCGATCCTTGTGCGTGAAGGAGCGGCGGCGGGTGGCGATGATCGACGGGCTTCGGCAGGCGCTGCCAATGCTGTCAATCGAGATGCTGGAGCGCATGCTGCCCCTGCCGCAGGCACTTCGGATGAGCGGACAGCCGCTCTTTATAGAAATAGCGGATGGCATTGAAAGCGGCATGGGCGCACGCGAAGCCTGGATTGCGCGGCGCGATCAGCTCGTGATACAAGGCGAGATGCTGGATTGCCTGATGCCGGACGATCTGGTTCGGCTGGATCAACTGTTTGAGGGGCTGGGCGCCAGCGGGATCAGCGCGCAACGGCTGCTTTTGACCGAGGCGGAGCGCGCGCTGGATGTGCAGTTGACGCTCGCGAAGAAGAGGGCGGACGAGCGAGGCAAGTTGTATACCAATTTGGGACTATTGGGCGGACTCGCGATATCGGTGTTTTTGTTGTGAGAATCGCGCATGCGCAGGATAGGAGGACAAGCATTTGGACATCGATCTGGTCTTCAAAATTGCCGCCATCGGAGTGTTGGTCGCGGTGCTGGGGCAGGTGCTCACGCGCGCTGGGCGCGAGGACATGGCCATGCTGACCACGCTCAGTGGGCTGATCATCGTGCTGCTGATGGTGGTCAATCTGGTGGCAGAGTTCTTCGGCAGCGTGAAGAGCATATTTCAGCTGTATTGAGGGTGAATGATGGAGATTGTTCGCATTGTGCTATTGTGCGTGGCGGCGGCGATGATCGCGATGGCCTTGCGCACGCAACGCCCGGAGATGGCGGCCATGGTAGCGATGGCGGCCGGGCTTGTCGCGCTGATGATGTCGCTTGGTGCGGTCAGCAGCGTGGTTGGCGCTTTCTCGCAACTGTCTGAGCGTGCGGGGCTGAGCGGGGAATCCGTTTCATTGATGCTCAGAGCGTGCGGGATTTCATTGTTGTGCGAGTTCGCGTCCGGGCTGTGCCAGGATGCGGGGGAGGGCGCACTGGCGCAGCGGATAGAGTTCGGCGGGCGGGTGGCACTGCTCGCGATGAGCGTGCCGCTGCTGGTTTCGCTGTCTGAAAGGGTGATCGAATGGCTGCCCGCTTGATGGCGATCCTCATCTTGCTGATGATGTGCATGCCCATTTTCGCATTGGCGGATGGCGGGCACATTGCGCCGCTGGGTGATCCCGCTTTTATGGCTTCAGATGCGTCGCAGGATGAACCTGCCGCGATGGCTTCTGATGAGCAGCAGGATGAACAAGCTGCGATGGCTTCTGATGTGTTGTTTGAGGAACCTGCCGCGATGGTTTCTGATGCGTCGTTCGAGGGAGCCGCCGCGATGGCTTCTGATGCGCAGCAGGATGAACAAGCTGCGATGGCTTCTGATGCGTCGCTTGAGGAACCCGCCGCGATGGCTTCAGATGCGTCGCTTGAGGAACCCGCTGCGATGGTTTCGGGCGCGCCATCCGCCGAGCAGCTTGCGCCCATCACGGATCTGGCGCAGCAGGACGGTGCGGGGTTTGAAGCCTGGGCGATGCTGGATCGATTGATGCACGGCCAGGCGCTCAGCTTTGATGAGATCAAGGATGCGGTGATCGAGTATCTGGCAGGCGCACTCACAGGAGGAGGTGCGCTGCTGGCGATGCTGTTGGTGCCGGTGATTTTGCTATCCATCGTGCGGCAGATGATCGGCGAGGATCAGAAAAAGAGCGCCGCGGCCGGGTATGTGTGCTATCTCACCACGGCGTTGGCGCTGATGCAGGCGTTTCATCAGAGCGCGGGCAGCGCCATGCAGCTGATTGAACGCGTGGGGCGATGGATCACCGAGCTGTTCCCCATATTGAGCGCGCTCATGATTGCGTGCGGCGCACCCGCGACGGCGGCGGCCTATTCGCCGCTCATGGGATTGGGGGCTGGTTTGATCTCCGGATTGATCAGCAATCTGGCGCTGGCCATGTGCTCGATCGCGGCAGCAGTGGCGATATCGGGCAGTCTGACGGATCGGTTCTCGTTATCAAAGCTGCTTGGACTGCTGAAATTTGCGCTGTATTGGATGGTTGGGCTTGGGCTGACCGGGTTTCTCGGGCTCGTATCGTTTCAAAATCTGCTCAGTCAGAGCCAGGATTCGGCCACGATGAAGGCCGCGAAATATGCGGTGGGCGGACTGATCCCGGGTGTGGGTGGAGAGATTGCCGACACAATGAATGCAGTCTCGGGCAGCGCCATGCTGATCAAGAACGCCACGGGGATCACGGGACTGGTGGCGCTCGTGATGGCCTGTTTGAGGCCGCTGTTGCAGCTGGTGGTTGCATTGCTCGCATTGAAACTGTGTGGCGCGCTGACGGAGCCGCTCGGTTCCACCCCGCTGCAAAAGCTGATCGAGCGGTTCTCGGACGTGTTCTCGATGCTGCTGGTGGCAGCGGTTGCGGCGGTCGCGGTGGGGATCACGCTGGTGGGCGCGGTGTTGGCATCCGGGAACGCTGCGATTTTATCATGATCAGGGGATCAAAGGAGATGATGGGATGGGTGCGATATCCTCGGCGGTAATGCAGCTGGGTGCGCTGTGCATGCTGGCGGCGCTGATGGACGTGTGCGTGGCGGGCGCGAAGCTCAAATCGGGCGTGCGGCTGATCTCCGGGCTGCTGGCGGTGGAGGCAATTTTTTCATTGATCATGGCAGTGGGCGCGACATTGAGCGGAGGATTGATATAAATGAAGGCCATGAAAGACCTGCTTCAGCCGCTCAAGGGGGCGCGCGGGTTGCCCTGGATCGCGTTGGTGATCCTGGTGTGCGCGGCGGCGCTATTGCTGTTTCGGGACACGGGCGAAATTGAAAGTGTGACCCCTGGCACAGACAGCGAGGCGCGCGTGGAGGCGGTGCTGTCCCGCGTGGAGGGCGCGGGGCGCGTGCAGGTGCTGCTGCGAGAAAAGACTGGTTCGGTGGCGGCGTTTTCGCAAAGTGCGAGCAGCGCGCTGCCCGAGGTGGAGGGCGTGGTGGTGGTTTCAGAGGGCGCGGACAACATCCGCGTGCAGCTGGCGCTCACACGCGCGGTGAGGGCGCTGCTGGGCGTGCCGATGGAGCGAATCGAGGTGCTCAAAATGGAGAGGAGCGGGGGAACATGAAGACGCTTGAGATGAACAAGTCGGGGAAGATCCTATATGCCGCCACGATGGCGATTCTGGTCACGGGGTTGTGTTTTGCGGTGCTGGGCCCCATCTTTCAGCCGCAGGATGAGCCGGTCATGGTGGTTGCGCCAACGATTGCTAGCAACATCGACCCGATCTTGGCTTTCACCGAGGAGCGCACGGCCGTCCGCGAACAAGAGCAGCAACAGCTGCAAGCGATCATGCAGGATGAAACGGCGGATGCATCCTTGAAGCTGGACGCAGGCCAGCGGCTCATGACGCTGTCCGATTGGATCGAGAAGGAAGTGACCATCGAGGGTGTGCTGCGGATCCGAGGGTTTCAGGACCCTGTGGCATCCGTGCATCAGGATTCGGTGAATGTGATGGTGCGCGCAGAAAATCTCACCCGCACCCAATCCGCGCAGATTCTGGAACTGGTATCGCGGGAAACGGGGCTCACCGGTGGAAACATCAAAATCATCCCGATACATTAATCGCTGATAATTTTAGCGTGTTGACGGTCGCCAACACGCCCTCGTCGAAGCCCAGAGGCCTTCTCCTCGGATGGGAAACGAAAACGA
>JAJDGF010000077.1 GCA_030265545.1 Eubacteriales bacterium OttesenSCG-928-N13 | reverse complement strand
GTTTCTGCTGGCGTTCTTCGCGTATCTGGGGATCTGGGTGCTGTTTGATCGGTTCGGCAACATCCGCGGCTGGAGCCTGGCGGAGGTATCGCTGTGCTTTGGGGTGACGGTCACGGCGTTTTCCCTGACCGAGTGCCTGGCGCGCGGGTTTGATCTGTTTTCGCAAATGATTGTGCGGGGCGATTTTGACCGCGTGATGCTCAGGCCGCGCGCCACGATCGTGCAGGTGCTGGGTAGCAGCATGGAGCTGAGCAAGGTGGGGCGGTTCGCGCAGAGCCTGCTGGTGCTGGGGCTTGCGATCAGTTGGATGCCGGATATCACGCCGCTGAAGGTCGGGATCGTGGTGCTGATGGTGATCAGCGGGGTGTTTGTGTTCACTGGGCTGTTCATATTGGGCGCTTCGGTGTGCTTTTATACGGTGCAGGGGCTGGAGGTGATCAACGTGTTCACCGATGGCGGGCGCGAGCTGGCCAGCTATCCGGTGGATATCTATGGGCGCGGGGTGGCGCGGTTCTTCACGTTTGTGATTCCGTTTGGCTGCTTCAATTATCTGCCGCTTCTGTATATCACGGGCAGGGCGTCCGGCTTCGCGCCAATGTATGCGCTGGCGCCGCTGATCGGGATGCTGTTCATCGTACCCTGCATTCTGGTTTGGAACCATGGCGCGAAACACTATCTGAGCACCGGATCCTGATGTGGCGATGATTTTTATATAGGGAAACATACTGTTTCATCCATGGTGGCGATGTAAAAGATGACACAAAAAGAAACAGGTTGCGCCGCAAACGTTTATCCTTAAACGTTTTATGGGCGCAAATATAATGAATTGATTACGAATTGGTTTACGAAAACGAATTCGTATGTGGATAAATATCATAAAAATTTTTCGTATCTTATTGCATTTTATATGACAATGTGTTACACTTAACAAGTGAATTGGCGAGCAGGTTGATATCGTAACGTTTATGGGTTTAACGTTTAATGCGGTCTGCGAACCAAACATTATTTTGAGGAGGTAGACACATGAGAAAGGCTCTATCCCTGATTCTCGCGATCGCCATGCTGCTCACAATGGGCTCTGCGGCGTTCGCGGCGGAAATGACCGAGGTTGGTACCCCCCGCAACGAGACGTTGATCGTTGAGACCCAGACGCCTACGGACGTCCCCGGTCAGTTCAACTCTTACATGCAGGGCACCCAGATGGGCTTTGGCATCCATCAGCTCATGTCGGCGATGATGTGGGAAATGGATACCGCCAAGGGCGAGCAGTTCGGCGAAGTGGCCGAAGGCTTCCCGGAATCCAATGAAGACTTCACCGAGCACATCGTGAAGATCCGCCAGGGCATCAAATGGTCCGATGGCGAAACCCTGGACGCCCATGACGTTGCCTTTACATTCAACATGATTAAAGACAACCCGGGCATCAACCAGAGCTCCTATGCCAATGCGGTGTTCGCGTCGGTCGAAGCGGTGGATGATTACACCGTGAAGTTCGTCACGACCGAGTCTTTCCCCCGCCTGTCGATGCGCTTTGGCGTCACGATCTGGGGCAATGACTATCGCATCGTGCCCGAGCACATCTATTCCGCGCTGGAAGACGTCACCACGTTCAAGGATAGCGCACCGGTCGTGGCCGGCCCCTATACCGTGAGCAGCTATGACGAGCTGGGCAAGTGGATCCTGTACGAGCGCCGCGAAGACTGGGAAAACAGCACCGTGGGCGTCGTGACCGGCAAAATGCCGCAGGCCAAGTACATCCTGTTCAAGGTCTTGGGCGATGACACCACCCGTCAGATGGCCATGATCAACAACGAAATTGATATCCTTTGCGAAGTTACCCCGGAAGCGCTGGAAGTCATGACCTCTGCCAACGACAAGATCGCGTGCTGGTACAATGAGTTCCCGTACGCCACCTCTGATGATCCCTGCTCCAAGGGCCTGGCATTCTCCATCGGCAGGGGCGCGCCCTATGACAGCGCTGATTTCCGTTGGGCCATCGCGCTGGCGCTGAACTTCGACGAGATCTCCATGAACATCTTTGACGGCGCAGGCCGCGCAAGCGTGTTCCCGATCCTGACCGCCACCTCCGCCATGCAGGAGCTGTATTACAAGCCGCTGCAGGAGTGGGTCGAGGCGTTCGAACTGGATCTGGGCGATGGCACCACCATCAACCCGTTTGACAATGGCTATGCCGCGCGCATGGCTGCCGCGCTGGGCATCGAAGGCACCGAAGAAGAACTGGTTGACATGTTCGGCATCGGCTGCTGGAAGTATGCGCCTGAGGCGGCTGAGAAGCTGCTCATCAAGGCCGGCCTGGAAAAGAAAGACGATGGCTGGTACTTCGATGGCGCCCCCTTCACCATCAACATGACCTATCTGGCCGACACCGAAGCGCAGGCCGGCCGTGGCCTGGTGGCCGCGTATGACCAGCTGACCAAGTTCGGTCTGAGCTGCAACCTGTCCTCCGAGAGCAGCGCGACGTGGGATACCCACGGCGCCACCGGCGAATTCGAAATCGCTGGCTACTGGCCGACAGGCGGCATCACCAAGGACATCTACTCCCAGATCAATGGCTATGACGCAGACCTGATCGTGCCGATCGGCGAGCGTGGATCCGGTCAGGGCACCCGCTGGAACAATGCGGAAGCCACCGAGATCATCCAGGAGCTGGCCAAGCTGTCCCCGGAAGATGAGAAGAGCTACGAGCTCGCGATGGACTTCATGAAGATCGCGATCGCCGATATGCCCTTCATCGGCTTCCACTCTGGCGTGAAGTTCGTGCCCACCAACAGCACCAACTGGGAGAACTATCCCAGCGCGTCCAACCCCTACAATGGACCGTGGTGGTGGTGGAGCTGCTTCAAGTACATCACAACTGAGATCAGCCCCGTTGCGTAATTTTGCCTGATCCATAGGCAAGGCATGGCACGCGCACATCCTCTGGGTGCGGCGCGTGCCATCTTCGATACAGGTGTTTCGCGCCTTTTCGTTAACCCAAAACATGGTGCGGACGCCACTCGCGAATATCATGCTGTAGTTAGGGGTGTGGTCAGTGAAATTCTGGAAATACTTTGGCTTGCGTGTGCTAACGTGGGCTCTGACAATCTTGATAGGCGTCACATTTATCTTCTTCATTCCGCGCATGTTCCCATCCGATCCGGTGGAAAACATGATCGGCCAGATGCAATCCCGTTCGGGTCAGATGGACCCGCTGGAGATGGAGCATCTGAGAAAATCGCTGCGCGTGCAGTTCGGCTTGGACGGCTCACTCGTAGAGCAGTATACCTCCTTCCTGTGGAAGGGCTTGCTGCATTTTGATTTCGGCCCATCGCTATTGAGTTATCCCGAGCCGGCAGGGGATATCATCATGCTATACTTACCATACACCCTTGGGTTGTCGCTGACCACCACGCTATTGGCATGGTTGATCGGCAACTTCATCGGTCTGCTTGCCGGATTCAGAAAGAACAAGCGCTCCTCCAAGATCCTGGAGGGCATCGCGATATGCATCTATCCCATCCCATATTTTATCGTGGCGCTTGTGCTTCAAATTGTGTTTGCATTTATATTGAAGTGGCTCCCGCTTCAATCCACGATATATGCCAACAATGGGATGTGGGCGTACATCACGTCCATACTCAAGGCTTCGGTGCTGCCGGCGGTGTCACTGCTGCTGGTGAACACGGGCTGGTGGATCATCTCCATGAAATCGCTGTCCAGCTCCACCGCGGAGGAGGACTTCGTGCTGTATGCGCGCTATCGCGGGCTGTCAGAGGGGAAGATCGGCAAGAGCTACGTGTTCCGCAATTCCATCCTGACGCAGATCACGGCGCTGGCGATGAGCCTGGGCGGCGTGTTCAACGGCTCCATCATGACGGAGATCATCTTTGGCTATCCGGGCGTGGGCACGCTGATTCAAAAGGCGATCCTGCAATCGGATTACAACATGATTCTGGGCTGTATCACCATATCCATCGTCGCGATCGCAACAGCCACGTTGATCGCCGATTTGGTGTATCCGCTCATCGACCCGCGCATCCGATATAGCTGAGAAAGGAGGATCGATTCAAGTGAAAAAATTCTGGAAGAACGCGAATATGCGGCTCAAGGTCGGCATGTTCATGACGGCATTCTTTATGATTCTGGGTTTTGTTGTCTACTTCATTCCGCACGTCGATCCCTTTTCGTATAACAGCTACGCCAACAAGCTGCCGCCCTCCTGGGAGAACTTCTTGGGCACCACCAGCATGGGGCAGGACATCTTCTGGCTGTTGATCGAAGCAATTCACAACTCGCTGGCGATCGGGCTGATCGTGGCGCTGATCGGTACGGTGCTGGGCGTGTTTGTGGGGCTGCTGGCCGGCTTCTCGGGCGGCGTACTGGATCGCGTGCTGATGGTGATCACGGACACGTTCGTGGTCATTCCGTCGCTGCCCATCCTGATACTGATGACCTCCCTGATGAAGGGATCGTCCACGGTGATCTTGATGGCGCTGGTGCTGGCGATGTTTGCATGGGCATGGCCCAGCAGGCAGATCCGATCGATGGCGCTTTCCATCAAGGAGAGGGACTTCATCTATACGGCCAAGTTCTCCGGCGAGGGCACCGTGCAGGTGGTCTTGACCGAGATTCTGCCGTTCGCGCTGACTTGGTCGCTCTCGAACTTCATGAATGCCACCCTGGCCGCCATCGCATCCGAGTCCAGCCTGGCGGTGCTGGGTCTTTCGCCCGCGAACCTGGTCTCGCTGGGCAACATGATCCAATGGGCGCGCACGCGCAATGCCATATTGGCGCAGCAGTGGTTCTGGATCGGTTCGCCGATCGTGGCCACGGTGCTGCTGTTCATCGGGCTGTTCCTGCTGATCACCGGATACAATGACTATATGTCTATGAAGAGAGGTAGATAAAGATGCTGAAAATTGACCATCTGTCCGCCTCCTATAAGACCATCGACGGCGATGTTCATGTCGTGAATGATGTGAACTTCGAGATCCTGGATAACGAGATCTTTGGCATCGCCGGCGAATCCGGATGCGGAAAATCCACATTGCTCAAGACGCTGTATGACATCATCGAATTCCCGCTTCAGATTGATTCGGGCAAGGTGGTGCTGTCCGGCACCAAGAATGACAAGCCTTTCAGCTTTGAATCGGGCGAAATCCGCAAGACCTGGTGGAACAACATCAGCTATGTGCCGCAGGCGGCGCAGAGCGTGCTGAACCCGATCACCCGATTGAAGAGCCAGTTCCTCGATTCGATCCCGGCGGAGGATCGCAAAAACGAGACCAAGGAGCAGACGCTCGCGCGCGTGGCGCAGTATCTGGAGGAGCTGAGCCTGTCACCCGACATCCTGGAGGCGTTCCCATTCCAGCTGTCCGGCGGGATGAGGCAGCGCGTCATCATTGCGCTGGCTACGTTCATGTCGCCCAGCGTGGTGCTGGCGGATGAGCCCACCACGGCGCTTGATGTTGTTGTGCAGCGGGGCATTTTGATGATGCTCATGAAGCTACAACGCCAGCTGAAAAACACGCTCGTTTTGGTCAGCCATGACATGGGCGTGCATTACCAGATCACCAACCGCATGGGCATCATGTATTCGGGAAGCTTTGTGGAACTGGGCAAGACCAGCGACATATTCGATGACCCGATCCATCCCTATACCAAGATGCTGATCGGCGCCCTGCCGCGTGTGGGCGATAAGAGCCAGAAGGTGGGCATCCCCGGACGTCCGCCGGCGCTGACCAACCCACCGTCCGGATGTCGCTTCGCGGAGCGCTGCCCGCATGCCGCGGATCATTGCCGCAAAGAGGTGCCTGAATTTGTGGAGGTGCGCCCCGGCCGGTACGCGGCCTGCCATCTGCTAGACGAGGAGGGATTGATCCATGGCTGAGAAATTGCTGGATATTCAGAGCGTCAGCAAGGTCTTCCGAATCGGCGGCATGTTGATGGGCAAAAAGCTGGTGGCCATCGATGATGTGAGCCTGTCGATCGACGACGGCAAGCCGATCATCCTGTCCGTCGTGGGGGAATCGGGTTGTGGCAAGTCCACCCTGTGCAAAATGATTCTGCGCATGTATCAGCCGGACGGCGGCGACATCAAGCTGCTGGGCAAATCCTATGCCGACAAGAAGGGCTACGACGAGAAGCAGTTCCTGCTGGATGTGCAGCCCATCTTCCAGAATCCGTATGAGTCCTTCTCGCCGCGCAAGCAGGTGGATAGCTATCTGTTCAATACTGCGCTGCGGCTGGGCATCTGCAAGAACAATGACGAGGCCGAGAAGCTGGTGGACGAAACGCTGCACAGCGTGGGTATGTCGCTCGCGGTCGTCAGGGGCAAATATCCCACCCAGTTCTCGGGCGGCGAGCTGCAACGCGTATCGATCGCGCGCGCGCTGATCACGCGACCCAAGCTAATCATCGCGGACGAGCCGGTGGCCGCGATCGATGCATCGATGAAGATGAACATCATCAACCTGTTCAAGGATCTGAAGGATCAATACAATGTTTCGTTCATCTATATCACGCACGATCTGTCCACCGCCTACTATGTGTCCGACTACATCGCCACGTTGTACCGCGGCAGCCTGATCGAATACGGGCCGGCCAAGCAGATCATGGACAGCCCGGCGCATCCCTATACCGAGCTGCTGATGAACGCCGTGCCGCGCGTGGGGGACAAATGGGACGAGGAGATGGTCATGCCCGACATGGAGGACAAAGAATACGCCATCACCTATTGCAAGTTCGCGCCCCGCTGCCCCTATGCCACGGACGAGTGCCGTCAGCGCAGGCCGGACATGGTGACGCTGAGCGAGGACAGAAAGGTGCTGTGCGTGCATTCGCTGGTGCAGCCGGAACGCTAGCCCCATATGACAATGAGCGCCACCGTACAGTCCGGATCAGGTCTGTCCGGCGGCGCTTTATGATGATAATCAGATGCAGCGATGAGGTGGATAAACGTTTGCTAAACTTGCCCATTTGCGCTGCGAAAAGTAAAACGCAAAACGGCGTTTGTAAACGTTGATTCATGTATACGTATAAAATTTGAGTGGAGTGTCCATAATGCACTATAGAAATTTGTTGAATCAGTGCAAATAGCGAATTGATATCGTATACAGATTGTGATATAGTGTATATATTGAGGTTTTACGATCAACGAGGGAGGTGTGATGCGAATCGCAACGTTGAAAGACATCGCTTCGCGTGCCGGCGTATCCATTACCACGGTATCCAACGTGGTCAATGGCAACTACAATCGCGTTTCTCCCAGCAATGTGAAGCGCATCCAGGCGCTGATTGAGGAATGTCACTATGTGCCCAATCAGTCCGCCCGCTCGCTCACGAATAAATCCACCAACATGATCGGCATCATCATCCAGTCGGAATATATGACCAATTCGCTGACCGATTCCTATGTGGGGGAATTCGTGGGCAGCGTGGTGCTGCATCTGCAGCGGCTGGGGTATGATTCGCTGATCCGCATGACGAATGATTATGTGGACATCAATCGCAGCCTGCGCAAGTGGAATCTGGCGGGTGCGATCTTCACGGGTACCTATGACCGCTACATCCGCGATCTGGCGGAGGACACGCGCATCCCGTTCATTTTCACGGACAGCTATTCCTCCTCCCGCCGCATCAACAATGTGGGTGTGGACGATTTCCGGGGCGGCGTGCTGGCCGCCGAACATCTGCTGAAGATGGGGCATCGGCGCATCGCGTTCATCGCGCCCGGGCTTCACAAAAGTGAGGTGGATGAGCAGCGCAAAAATGGCTTCCTCAGCGCGCTCGGCCGCTTCGGGCTGAAGGAAAATGGGGATTATTTGATGCCTACATCGGACAGTGGGATGGAGATGGCCGAGATGCTGATGGATATGTCGCCTCCGGTCACGGCTGCGTTTGTGACGGCGGACAGGGCGGCAATTCGGCTGATCGATGCGCTGAAGGAGCTGGGCAAACGCGTCCCGGACGATTATTCCATCGTGGGCTTTGATAACATCGAGCTGGGGCAGTATGCCACGCCGCCGCTCACCACGGTCGCGCAGGCCATACAGCGCAAGGCCAAGGTGGCGGTGGATATCCTGGTTCGCCACATTGAAAACCCCTATGCACCGCCCGAGAACATCCTGATTGATGTGTCGTTGCTGGAGCGGGGCAGTGTTCGCAGGCTTTGATGGAGCCGATGAGCGCCGATCGGTGGGATGGCGGGACGGAAACCGGATGTTTGATGACATGAAAAAAGCCCTGGAATCTGATGATTCCGGGCTTTTTTGTTGGCTTCCTACGTCAACTTTGCTACAATCATACGATTTGTCGTGGCCTCCAGTTCGGGTGCATTTTGAAGGTGACGGGTGTATCGTATAATGGTTGTCGAGGTTTCGTGTAATAATATGGGGGAAACGTATCAACGTTCGCTGAGGAACACTTCAGGTAACAACGCTTGTGTGCTTTGGAGACGGTTACAACGAAGCCTGATACCAATAAGGAACACAAGCGTACTCGCACCGGCATCCTTCCGCCCAATCATCCTCCTTGTACTTCTCAATAAACGCAGCGAAGTGTCGAAAGAAAGGAACAGCATCCGCCACATGAAAACGGCTGACATAGGTGATGCCATTTCCATCAATCGGCATGCGGTTCATGGTTGCATAAGGGCTTTGAAATTTTGCAAATGGAGGCTCAGCTGCCCAAGCGTAGCCTATGTAGTCTTCGCTTCCTGTGCCGAAGGTGGAGGGGAAGTGCTCCCCATCTACGAAGAATTTTTCGTCACCTTCGCCCCACCACCAGTCAATGTTTTTTCGATCCCATTTTCCATACCACCAGCTGTCAGCTACTGTTATAGGAAGTTGCCACGTGTTTTCAATGCGTAGGTGAACACCACAAAAACGACCGGCACCCTGCGCAATCAGCATTGGCCAATCCGGGTATCGTTGCCCGCCGGAAGAAAAATCGTCACGTGAAAGCGACATCCAATCCCCATGATGATATTTGGCGTGAAAGCGCAGTCTTTTATCGGCATCAGGACATGCCGACGCATGAAGCTCTCCGGATACGGGGAGCTCGTTTTTTGATTCATTGACAACGACAAGTCTTGCCCCGCTGGAATAGGGCATCACAAACCTGCATGACAGTAACGCCGGATGAACCGACAGTGGTAGGGCGCTATATGGAGCGATGCAATCGTCACTTCCGAAGAATGCGCCTAGAGGACAGTCGACGGAGGGAGCACTTTCTTCATCCCAATAGATACACAACCGCAGCTTTTGTAACGCCTCATTGCGCAGAGCACCTAAGGCGCGTGGGAGGAATAGTAAGCTGTCAATGGCACCGCTGCCCGTAAGCGCCGCCAAGGTCACTTTGCCATGAGGAGGCACAGAAGTATCAAACGATATGCAGTCTGTTTCGGGCGCATCATTTTCACGGTCATAGAGGTGAGCGTCCAGATTAGCCAGCGCGATTAGCCCATCGCGTGTGAAGCTATCTTGATATTTGGGCATTATGGTATCTGTCGAAAACGCGCGGTATGTAAAATGATAATATGCGCCCCAACCCTCACACAGTTCTACGCGACAATACCGTTGATATGGAATGGGAATCCAGCAGTTGCGTCCGCGGCTTAGTCGTGTGCTGAGTTCTGAATAATTAAGCGGTGGTATATCGCCTTCTTGCTTTTCAAACAGGTCGAGAAAGGGACGGTCGATGACAGGCACAGTCGTATCATCTATGTAAACGCGTATATGACCGCTTTGTGGCAATGCACTCCAAGTACGTACAATGCAACCTGGTCCTTCTTGTTCGAAGGCAACGATGCTGCCGTCATCGTTTTTGCGGACAAAGCCATCTCCGTCATCGTTTGCATCCCAATGCTGATATGTGTTGCTGGTGGAGTCATAGATGCTGCTTCGGTCATAACTGCTCATGCAGCCACCCCTCTCTCCTGGGAGTGGTGGCATTGTGAGTTGGTTCAGGTTGGTATAGATAGTCAACAAG
>JAJDGF010000076.1 GCA_030265545.1 Eubacteriales bacterium OttesenSCG-928-N13 | reverse complement strand
TGCCAAACAGCACCTATCAATATCTGAAGGGGATCGATCATGGTGATGGATGAAATATCCCTTAACGAGATGCTGGCAGCGCGCGATTGGCGCGCGGATCGACAGCGGGCGCATCGATTGCCCGGACACGCGCTGATCTGTCTGACGCTGAACATACCGGGCGGGGTGAAGCGCCTGCGATACACGGATCAGACCTTTGAGATGGCCAAGCGATGGATCATGCGATCAAACTCTGAGGGACACTATAACCCGCAGCTGCTTGAGAAGTGTGCAGAGCGCGCGGGGCCGACGGATTCGCCCGATCCTGTGCTGCTGGAGAATCGCGTGGATCGCACAGGCCATTTTGCGATGTTTCGCACTGCGCTCGATCCGATGCAGCGCAAGCAAGATATGGTGCAGCTGGAGCAGCATCCGCTGGGCGCGCTGCTGGACATCGATGTATTGGACGATCAAGGACACCACATTTCACGGCAGGATCTTGGTCTGCCCGGCAGGCGCTGCCTGGTCTGCGAGCAGGACGCACACGCCTGCGCGCGCAACCGCACGCACCCCGTCGAGCAACTGCAATCGGCTGTACAGTCCATGCTGGATTCCTATTGGCACGAACGGTTCGCCCGTTGGATCGAGCAATGCGCCACGGGCGCGCTATTGCGCGAGCTGGATACCACGCCCAAGCCGGGGCTGGTGGATCGCGCCAACAACGGCGCGCACGATGACATGGATTACGCGCTGTTTCTGCGCAGCATCGATAGTCTTTCGCAACATTTTTATCATTTCGCGATGCTGGGCTTGCGCGCGTGTGATATAATGGATGTCGACCATAATTTGGCAAGTGCACCACCAAAGGCGATTCAAGATGGCGATTCTAGCATTCGAGACAATCCGCAGGATATTGGGGTGGATCTGGATACACTGATTGCGCTGGGCAAGCGGGCGGATGCCGACATGATGCAGGCCACAGGCGGACCGAACACCCACCGCGGCGCGATCTTCACGCTGGGTCTGCTGTCTACAGCGGCGGGCTGGCTGCTCGCTCAGGATATGCCGATGACGCAGAACGAGCTGCTGGATGCCGCAAGCCATCACGCACGCACGCAGGAGCAACCGATCGAGCAAGGGGAACTGCCGGATGCTACGATCAACCTGATGCGCAAGCAGAATATGCTGCTGGATGCCGCAAGCCGTCTTGCGCGCAGTCTGCTATCACAGGGCAAGCTGCCCATCCATGGCGGTGGCGCCAGCCAACAGGCGATGGCGGGCTTCCCCGCACTGAGAGCCATCGCACTGCCCATGCTGCGTGAACATCTGTCCCTCGGACGAACCGAGAACGACGCGGGTGTGATCACGCTGCTGCATCTGATGGCAGAGCTGCCCGATAGCAACCTGCTGGCACGTTCAGACCAAGACACACTGCACGCCATCCAACGGGAGCTGCGTCAAAGCTTGGCGCAACCAGGCGACCCAATCGAACTATCTCGCCATTGGGACGAACGCCTGATTCGAATGCACCTGAGCCCGGGCGGCTGCGCGGATCTGTTGGCGGCAGCCTGGATGGTCACATTGCTCTGTACAAAGGAGGACAGTTCCCATGCCCATTGAGGATGTGCGAGCCTATCTAAGACCATTTGGGCTCGCTGACAGGATCATGGAGAAGGATCAATCCAGCGCCACTGTGGAGCTGGCCGCCGAGGCGGTCGGGGTGATCCCGGCACGAATCGTGAAGACGCTCTCCTTTCGGCGAGAGGACGGAGGCTGCCTGCTGGTGTCCACCGCCGGCGACGCCAAGATCGACAACGCCAAATTCCGAAGCGCGTTTCATATCAAGGCCAGCATGCTCAAGGCGGACGAGGTGCAACGGCTAACGGGTCATGCGGTGGGCGGCGTGTGCCCCTTCGCGCTCCCGGAAGATGTGCAGGTATACATCGATGAATCGATCAAGCGTTTTGACAGCGTATTTCCCGCCTGCGGCAGTGGAAACAGCATGATCGCGCTGAGCCCCGAGGAGCTATATCACAGCGCCAGGGCACGATCCTGGGTGGATGTCTGCAAGGATTGGGACAAATAAGAGCCATAAGTAAGTATATTGATCATTTTGTGTTTACAAATCGAAAAAAATGGATAGCCAACAGCAATTTATTATGGTATAATGTGTCATAATTGTGCTATAATAAAATGATTTCGGAGGCGATTCCATGAAAGAAAGAAGGCTGTTTCAACTGTCTAATAAAGAAAAGTATTCGCTATTTACTGCATTTGTGGTATTTTGTGCGCTGATCATGGGCATTACGGTCTACATGAACAACAAAACCATCAATGATTCACACGCAATGTTAGAAAAAAGCGTCGAGTACCAACTGATCTCCGTTGCCAGCGCGGCGCGGGAGATCATTGATGAGTATTCTTTCGTCGCCTACAATAGCTTGGAAGACATCGACAACAATTATTACAGGACGCAGCGTGAGCAGCTGTGCACACTGCAGGAGAAGGCTGGCGCTCAATACATCTATGCATTGAAGATGCAGGGTGATGATGCGGTATTTGTGTATGATACCGACGTGGAGGCCGAGCCATTCATCACGTACGATCTGGACGATGCGCTTGAGCGCGCATTCCAGGGCGAAGAGGTGACCGGCATCTCCAACGTGGACGATGAATATGGCAGCTTCAGCACCGCCGCTGTGCCGCTATATAAAGACGAAAAAATCATCGGCGTGGTGGCCGTTGACATTGAGGACAAGCTGATCATTGAGAGCCGTGCGATCGCAAAGCGCAACGTCATCCTGATGGTTTGCATTTTGGGCATCACGCTGCTGGCCATGAGCGTATTGGTGTATATCCTGCTGAACCGCATGAAGAAGATGCAGGACAAGCTCAAGCGCATGGCCAACTACGACAAGCTGACCAATCTGCCCAACCGTCAGTATCTGATGGACTATCTGGCCGAGATCACCAGCAAGGGCCGGAAGGATCCGTTTGCGCTGCTGTTTGTGGATCTGGACAACTTCAAAAAGGTGAACGACAACGCAGGCCATGACGCGGGCGACGCGCTGCTGCAAAACATCGGGCACTATCTGGACAATGCCCAGACCGATAACAAGCGCGTGTTCCGTCCGGGCGCGGGCCCGCTGAACATCGCGGCGCGCATCGGCGGCGACGAGTTCGTGCTGATCGCACCCGGCATTAGCAATGAGCTGGAGGCGAATGCCTTCGCCAGGCAGTTGCTGGACGGCTTCGGCAACCAGGAGATCGACCGCTACATCGAAAAATATGAAGTGGGTCTGTCGATCGGCGTGGCGCTGTATCCGTTCCATACTGACAACTACAACGTGCTGATCAAGTATGCAGACATCGCCATGTATCATGCGAAGTTCGGCGGCAAGAACTGCTACCGCATATACGACGATGAGATGAGCAGCAAGGAAGAAAAATAAACCATAGTTCGAACAACAAAAGCGGCTTGTGATTACAGGCCGCTTTTTGATTGCTGTCAAACCCCCTCCCGGGAGATATGATGGGTATGATCCCTCCATATTCAATCCACAGTCCGCGACATGCGCGCGGTGCCGATCGGATTGCACCATGTGCGCACACCCCTGCGGAATATTAGACCGCGAAGCATTGCTTCGCAAGAAATCCCCATTTCCCATCCGAGGAGAACTGCGTATATGTTGCGAACCCAATGGTTCGCAAGTTTGCCTGCGGGCACACCACCGACAGTTCAAATCGCAGATGAAGGTTTCGCGTAAGTCTTCCCGAGAGCAGACCATCGACGGCACAAATCAAGAATCTGTGGCGCTACATTTTGTCGTTGAACGAGACCGTTTTCGGAACATCATTTCATCGGTGGGTGCATAGTCAAGTTTGCGATACAGCGCCTGTGCCTGTCGGTTATCCTTCCCGGTGAGCAGCTGGATATCGTGGATGTCCTCCCCGCGCAACCGCAGCTCCATGGCGCAGATGAGTGCGCTCGCGATGCCCTGCTTTCGGTATGCCGGCATCACGAATAACTCGGTCAGCTCGGCATAGCGCACATCATAGCACATCGACCACAGCCGCCGCGCGCACAGGAAGCCGACCAGCATATTGTCCTGCTCGGCCACTTGGATCAGCTCGTCTTGGTTGTGCGTAAGCGATTGCGCAACCAGCTCCAATGCATTTGTGCCTTCGCCATTGAATTCCTCGTTCAATCGAAACAGCTCCGCCGCATCGGCGATTGCTGCCGGGCGAATGATCGCACGCATGCTCTGATCCTCCATCAAAACGCCTCCTTGCGCCGCTGCTTGCGCAGGGCATTGCGCCGAAGGCCGGATTCCCATTCGTGGCGCTGCTCGTCATCCACAAGTTCCAGCGGCGGCACGGGTGTGGGTCGATCCTGCTTGTCCAGCGCGACCATCACCATGTAGGCGGTGTTGATCTGGCTGCGCTCCCCGGCGAGCGTCTCGACATAGGTGCGCACGCACACCTCCATCGAGCTGCTGCCCACATAGGTCAGTTGCCCGGTCAAAACCACCATATCATCGCTATACGCGGGCGCGGTGAACTGCAGCGAATCTACCGCCGCTGTGGTCACATTGCAGCCCGAATGCCGCCGGGCTACCACGCCCGCGACCACATCGATCCACTGCATCAGCTGGCCGCCGAACAAGCGCCCCACGCCGTTCATCACGGCGGGTGTCAGGATCTGCACCTGCTCGGTATAGGAATCTGAAATGCGCTTTGGTGTCATCATTCAATCCACCTTTCAAAACGGGAGCAACCCTAGTGTCTTAACCATATTATGATTGAGGGTTCAGACGAGAGATTTTGTCGTCCGGCAAGGAGTCTGAGTGCAGGAATCGCAGCGCTACGTGAAATATTTCGCAAGTGTGCATGGGCGGAAAAGCGGAAGTCAGACGATATCCGATTTGATCAGTGCATACTCAGATGCTCCAGCAGTACCTTCAGCCCAATCAGCACCAATATGATGCCGCCCATGATCTCCGCCTTGTTCTTGAACCGCACGCCGAAATAGTTCCCGATAAACACGCCTGCAAACGCGATCACAAAGGTGATCGATCCAATCAGCGCCACCGCGCTGCCGATCTGAACGCCCGTCGCCGCGAACGCCACGCCCACAATCAGCGCATCGATGCTGGTGGCTACCGCCAGCACAAACAGCTCCTTGATATCCAGCTTCTGCGGACAGTCCTCGCTCGGCTGCTGATCATCCTTCCCATCGCGCACGCCCTCCAGGATCATCTTGCCGCCGATGATCGCCAGCAGCCCAAACGCGATCCAGTGATCAATCCCCGATATGGAGGACATGAACGCGCTGCCCAGCATGTACCCGACAAACGGCATCAGCGCCTGAAACCCGCCGAAAAACAGCGCAATCACCAGCGCGTGCCGTTTGTTGACCTTCTTCATGGCGAGCCCTTTGCACATCGCGACCGCGAATGCATCCATGGACAGCGAGACGCCCGTCAATAGCAGTTCAACAATACCCAAATTACGATCCTCCGTTTCGTTCGTGCCATCAAAGATTCGGCAGCCTGCACAGCCGCTTGTAGATGGTAAGCCCGGTCATCAGCGCACGCTCGTCATAGTTCAGCGTGGATGAATGCAGCGGATCGCTGGATCCCACGCCGATATACAGCATCAGCCCGGGCACCTGCTTCAGATAATAGGAGAAGTCCTCCCCCAGCAGGTTCGGGCGATCAAACGTGATGAACGGCTGATCGGACAGCGCCTGCCTGGCCTGCTCGAACAGCGCAGGATCGTTGATCAGCGCGGGATAGCCATCGGCCACCTGGGCATCCATCTGGGCGCCACTCTCTGCCTGCACTTGCTCGGCAGCCTCCAAAATGCGCGCTTTCATGTATTCATAGTCCTGCTCCGAGAACGTGCGCATGGTGCCGCCCAGCCGCGCGGTGCCCGAAATGATGTTCTGCGCGAGACCCGATTGCAGCAGCCCGAACTTGAGCAGCTTGGGCTCCTGGCTCTTGTATGCGCGCTCCATTTGAGTCACCTTATTATAGAACGCCACGCACGCCGCCGTGGCATCGATGCCCTCCTCGGCGCGCGCCACATGGGTGGCCTTGCCGGTCACATGCAGCCAAACCTCGCTGGGTCTGGCCATGAACGCGCCCGGGCGGGAGCCGATCTCCCCCACCATCAGCCGCGGATCGATGTGCAGCGCGTAGATGCGGCTCACACGATGGCGTGCCAAGATGCCAGATTCGACAACCTGCCGCGCGCCGCCGCCGCTCTCCTCCGCGGGCTGAAAGATCAGCAGCACGTTATGGGGCAACTCATGGATGTGCCGATTCACATGATCGGCGAACGCCAGCATGATCGCCATGTGCGCATCGTGCCCGCAGGCGTGCATCTTGCCCGGATGGATGGATGCAAATGATGCACCCGTCTGCTCCTCGATCTCAAGCGCGTCCATATCGGTGCGAAACGCCACCGTGCTCGGCTTGCCCGCATCAAAAAAATAGCTCAGCCCACTCGTCGCCATCTCCCCGATCTGGGCGCTCACATGCTTCAGCGCATCCAGAATATAGGCCTTCGTCTTGGGCAGATCAAACATGATCTCCGGGATCCTGTGCAGATTCCGGCGGTGGCTGGTCAATTGCTCCTGCATCAAGTGCACCCTCTTTCCTCATCCTACTGTAGGGGAAAACGGGCGCGCCGTCAAGACCAAAACAAAGAAAACTGATAAAAAGACTTGCAAAACATGCGCCGGGGTGATATAGTGAAAAGACAAACAGATAGAGGCGCGGATCATCAAGGACCGTTCGCGAGCCGACAGGCGCATGAGCGATCGGAAAGGGATATCCGCCGAACTGTTCGGTCAGGTATGGCCGAATGGTGGGTTTACGGAAAACATCCGTAAGACTGTCCGTGGCATTCGCCGCGGGAGTACTATCTTGCTTGGCAAAAAATATCCTCTATGGATGTCAGCAAGATACTATCTTGTTGACATTTTTTATTGGGAGGTATCATCTATGTTCAAGGGAAGTTTTGTGGCACTGGTTACCCCGTTTTTGGCGGACGGCAGCGTGGATTTTGACAGGCTGAGGCAGCTGTGCGAATGGCACATTGAGCAGGGCACCGACGGACTGGTGGTGCTGGGCACCACGGGCGAATCGTCCACCATGACGCATGAGGAGGACGAAGATGTGGTGCGTTGCGCGCTGGAGGTGGTCGCAGGGCGCATCCCGGTGATCGCGGGCGCAGGTTCCAACTGCACCCAGACCGCACTCGAAAAGAGCCTGGCCTACGAGAAGCTGGGCGTGGATGGGCTGCTGCTGATCACCCCCTACTACAACAAGGCCAACGCGCGCGGCATGATCGAGCATTTCCGCGTGATCGCCGACCAGGTGCACACCCCGATCATCATGTACAACGTGCCCGGGCGCACCGGCTGCAACCTGCCCGTGGCCTGCGTGGAGGAGCTGAGCAAGCACAAGAACATCGTGGCGCTCAAGGAGGCCAGCGGCAACATCTCCTATGCCGCGCAGGTGGCGCGCTATATCTCGGATGATTTCGCGCTGTTTTCGGGCAATGATGACATGATCGTGCCCATGATGAGCCTGGGCGGCGCGGGCGTGATCTCGGTGTTCGCGAACATATGCCCCAAGCAGTGCCATGACATGGTGCAAGCCTGGCTGGACGGCGACATCCAAGCGGCGCGCGATATGCAGCTGAAATATCTGGACCTGATCAACGCGCTGTTCATCGAGGTCAACCCGATCCCCGTGAAGGAAGCAATGAACCTGATGGGGCTCCATGTGGGCGGCTATCGGCTGCCGCTGTGCCCGATGGAGGACAAAAATCGCGAGGCGCTCAAGGCGGCGCTGCGCGTGTTGGAGGATGCATGAACATCATTTTGGTAGGCTACGGCAGGATGGGCAAGCTGATCGCCGAATCGATCGCCGCGTCGGACTCGATGCGGCTGGTCGGAATCGTGGATCCGGAGCACCATCGCACCTTTGATGAGATCGACGAGCGCGCCGATGTGGTGATCGATTTTTCCTATCCGGGCAACCTCACGTTGACGCTCGATTATGTGATGAGCACGCATTGCGCGCTGGTGCTGGGCACCACAGGGCTGAATGAAGTGCAGCTGGATCAGGTAAAGGAGGCATCGAGCGCATGCCCCATCGTGTTCAGCTACAATTTCTCCACCGGCATCGCGGTGCTCAAGCGCGCGCTGGCACTGGTCGCGCCCGCACTCAAAGGGGATTTTGATATCGAGATCGTGGAGGCGCACCATCGCGCCAAGGCCGATGCGCCCAGCGGCACCGCCAAGCTGCTTCGGCAGGCGATAGATCCGGACGAGCAACTGCAAACGGTGGATGGCCGAAGCGGCATCACGGGCGCGCGCCCATCCGATCAGATCGGCATGCACGCCATCCGCGGGGGCAGCGTGGCCGGGGATCACAGCGTGCTGTTTCTGGGGGATCAGGAGATGCTCAAATTCGAACACAGCGCCAGCAGCCGCCAGATCTTTGTAAATGGCGCACTGCGGGCAGTCCGGTTCGTGCATGGACGCGCACCCGGGCTGTACGGCATGGACGATATTTTGTGGGGGGATCAAGCATGAACGCAGAACAAATCATCGAGCGCATCCGAAGCGCCAACAAAAAGACACCCGTGAAGCTGTATCTCAAGGCAGCCGCGCCGATCGAGTTCCCCAATTGCCAGGTGTTTGGCGCGGGCGGGGATCTGATCGTGTTCGGCGACTGGGCGGATATCGCCCCGGTGCTGGATACAAACAGGGCCGTCATATTGGACACGGTGATCGAGAACGACCGCCGCAACAGCGCGCTGCCGCTGCTGGATCTGAAGGGTGTCAACGCACGCATTGAGCCGGGCGCGATCATCCGCGAGCTGGTGGAAATCGGCGACCGCGCCGTAATCATGATGGGTGCGATCCTAAACATCGGCGCCGTGGTGGGCGAGGACACGATGATCGACATGGGCGTGGTGCTGGGTGGCCGCGCCATGGTGGGCGCACGCTGCCATATCGGTGCGGGCGCTGTGCTGGCCGGTGTGGTGGAGCCCGCGAGCGCCACCCCGGTGGTGATCGAGGACGACGTGCTGGTGGGCGCGAATGCCGTGGTGATTGAGGGCGTGCGCGTGGGCAAGGGCGCCGTGCTGGCCGCGGGCAGCGTGGTGATCTCGGACGTGCCCGCGAATGCGGTGGTGGCGGGCGTACCTGCCAGAGTCATCAAGATGAAGGACGACACCACCTCCCAAAAGACCGCGCTGGTGGATGCGCTGCGTGAACTATAACCTCCAAATATGCGCAACTTTTGTCCGAAAATGAAACCTTGTTGTCTGATTGATAAAAAAGATCCCCTTTTCTGTTGACAAGGGGATCTTATGTTGTTATTCTGTTGGTATTGAGCCATCGTGCACATCACAGAGGGAGGATTCAGGGCATGAAAATCGCGTACACCGGATGGACCTGGCTGGTGAACCATAAGGACAACTACAAGTACGAGTTTGAGCAATCGCTTTGGGCGGCAGCCGACCTTGGGTATGACGCGGTGGAGAACTTCGCGTTCATCACCAAATACTATGACAACGACGCAAACGAGGTCAAGGCGCTGCTGGACAAATACGGCCTGGAGATGGCCAACCTGTATCTGCACTTCTCCGAGAATCCGGAGGAGGACTATCAGAACGCCGTGAACTATCTGGATTTCATGAAGAAGATCGGCGCGACCTACATGAACATGCAGGCCGTGATGTGGAACGACGAGCCCCACAACCGCCCCACCGATGAGAAGGCCATTTTGGCCTACGCAGAGCTGTCCAACAAAATCGGCAAGCTGTGCGCGGAGCAGGGCTGCATCGCCTGCTTCCATCCGCACGCGAACACCGCCGTATACACCGAGGAGCAGATCGACCTGTTCCTGGCCAACACCGATCCCGCCTATGTCAAGCTGTGCCCGGACACCGCGCACACCACGCTTGCCGGGATGGACGCGGTCAAGGCGTTTGAGAAGTATGCCAGCCGCATCGGCTATGTGCATCTCAAGGACGTGGATCCGGACGTGAACTTTGATCCCAAATGGCCGATGAACCGCTTCCGCGCGCTGGGCATGGGCACGGTGGATTTCAGGGGCGTGGTGAACGCGCTGAAGAACGCGGGCTATGACGGCGTGCTGTGCGTGGAGCTGGACAAGCCGCACGTGTGCAACTACCGCTCGGCGCAGATCTCGCGCGAATACATCCACAACGTGCTGGGCATGTAATTCAATATCAT
>JAJDGF010000075.1 GCA_030265545.1 Eubacteriales bacterium OttesenSCG-928-N13 | reverse complement strand
CAAGCGAGATCATCAAATGGGTGCTTGCGCTGGCCGGTGGCATCGTGACGATCACGGCGGCAATCACCGCGATCACAAAAGCGTTTGCGCCATATAAGACGCTAACCAAATCCGTGGCGCGTCATGCGGATTTGCTGGACAAAGACAACAAACGTATCGCGGAATGCGAAGCGGCGTTTGTGCACATGTGCAGATCGCAATTGGCGCTGCTGGATCACGAGCTTACAGGCAACAGCATAGACAGGCTGAGAGCGGCAAAGGACGAACTGCAACGATACTTAACGGAGCGATAGGAGGATGAAATCATGGAGGATATTATGAACTACATCATCGATCAGGCTTTGATACTAATCCCGGTACTGATCATCATCGGGCAGATGCTTAAAAGTATACCAAAGTACCCGGACTGGGCTATACCGTGGGCGTTGCTGGTGCTGGGCACAGGCGGTGCGCTGGCCTTGATGGGGCTGACGGTGGACGCCGCGATACAGGGCATACTGGTAACAGGCGCAGCCGTGTACGGCAACCAGCTATGGAAGCAGACGACCGCCAACCGCCTCACGGACAAATAGAACAGGCGCAAACAAGCGGCCATCCTTCGGGGTGGTCGCTTGTTTTATTTTTGGGGATGAGCAACGCATCAAGGGTGATGCATCGCACGTAATAATGAATAACGATTCATTTGTAAAAATCGTCATTTCCCTGCGTTTTATTCAAAATCTATTGATAATTATCTTATAATAATGTATAATATAATTACAAGGTTGAAACAATCATCCTTGAGTAGAGCTGAGAGGAGGAAGCAGGAAATGCAAGAAGAAAATTGGAAGGAGACCGATTCGATGGGCGTAAATACCGTCGAGGTCGCGCAGGAAGCCGAAGCGCTAAAAATCCTGCGGATGCTTGACAGGGCAATCGCGGACGGCAAGGATATCACGCAGTTCCAAGCCGAACTCGGTGCTTACGTCGATGGAAAGCTGACGTAGAGGATAAAAGAATCGCCCTACCCCCACAAAGGCTTAGGCGATTCAACAGACAAAGGGGCTACGCCGCTCTACCGTAGCCCCAGTCTACCAGATCGTAGAGCAAATGTCAAGCTAATCGAGCAAACACATGGCAGCACAGAAAATGGAAGGAATTGGAATAATGAAACTAATCACGAAACAGATTGAAAAGCGGCTGGCGGCCACTCCACTGTACAACAATGAGAAGAAAGGGCTTATGCTTGACGATTACCCGGTGCTGGTGAAGTATTTCAATCCTTGCGGAGCCGGGACGTGGCTCATCACCGAAGCCGAAAAGCAGGACAATGGCGACTGGTTACTGTACGGTTTGGCGCACATTCGTGAATGGGAATGGGGTTTCGTACTGCTGTCTGAGTTGGAAAACGTACAGCTTCCCTGGGGCCTCAGGATCGAACGCGACCCGCATATTGGCAACAATGTGACCATTAAAGATTTTGATACCGGATGGAAGAGCGAGGCGTCCTAGAAAGGAGAAGATGGTGAAGCAATACACGCGAGAAGACATCACGTTCCTGCTGATGCGGCTAGAACGAACCTACGAGAGCGTCCTGCAATGGGACGCTTCTTTTGAACGCGAATTTGATGAAGTTGCGGAGAATTACATAAATGTGCTGAGGGCTACAGTTCGGGCAGTGCGTGAAGTGGCCGACGTCAGTGAGATTGAGGCTGTCAACCTTATAGTCCTTGATTTGCTTTACAGCGAAGAGAAGCGGCAACATTTCTTCGAGAACACGGCGAAGCACCTTGCACCAACGGACTTCGATGCCATCTTCGATCGGTTGTTTGCATCTGTTTGAATATGTATGCGAAACTTCACAGAACCAAGGACTCTGCGCATTGACAAAAATGCGACTATTGCGTATAATATAATCGTAAATGCGAAAGGGGCGATATGATGCGCAGAGTGAAAATCCTGTTCCCGGATGGAGAGAACTCCTACGGGCAGTTTGAGATGAAAGGCGACAAGCCGACCATGCAGATCGGCGGCACGGTGTACGATCTGGAGACTTTTGCCGCTACGAAAGCGGTCGTGGCAGTGAACGACGAGGAAACGCTGAAGATCATGCAGCGATACGGCGTGGCCGCAAGACCCACCGGGCGGCAGACTACGATTACCATCTCCGTGAAGGAAAGCCTGAAAGACCGCCTTCAGTACGCAAAGTCTGAAGAGCGTATGAGCGTTACCGAGATACTTACGGAAGCGGCGGAAGAGTGGCTTTCGAAGAGAGAATACTGAGCATAGCAGGTAGCACAATCTCGTCTCATGAAACCGTCAGTCGGCGGTTTCTTTTTATTTCTTCTTGAATTGTTAAAATCGCCATTTTCCCGATTTTTCTTGATAAACCTATGTACAAATATCTTATAATAGTATATAATGTAATTGAAGTTAAGAAAACAACAAACGCAAGGAGGAATCCGAAATGACTAGCAAAATCAAGAGCGTAAGCAACAGTGTTACATGGAAGATCGAAGCCGAGACCAAGACATACAACGAAGCCAAGGAGTCAATCAAACGCGCGGTCGAATCCGGCGATTTTCGTCCTGAGTTCATCGCGGCATATGCGGAAACGATGATGAAGGCTGAAGCGGAACTCTCACACTGGAACGAGGTCAAGTCGATGATCGAGTTCATCGCTGAATAATCTGTACGACATGCAGAGGAGGAAAACAAGATGAAGTATAGAGTTACCCATAACGGATACACCGTGAACTTCTTCGAAACTGTCGATGATGTTGAAGCCTATATGAAAAGCACACTGGACGAATACAGAGAACTTGATCCACGCGAAATCTACAGAAGCTATGGTGCTGATAATCAAGCAGATGAGAAGCGGCAGCGCGGCGACAACATCACTATAAAGAGCGTCATCATCTGGCAGTACAAGACGCTATACACGGAAGTGTTCATGATTGAGGAGTTCGCAGAGTAATAAATGCTTTCAACGATAAGCCCTCCCGGTCGGGCGAAAGACCGGGAGAAAGAGGTTCGAGATGATTTATATGTTTGAGGCTTATTATCAAAGTGGTTATGGGCAACCACACCAGAAAGTCAACATCGAACAGCTTCGAAGCATCGTCGGTCATGCGCTTGCAGATAAAGCGATTCTCGCGGCTGATGATCGGATAAGAAATCGACGAGTGGATATTCCGCAAGTAAAAGCGTTCTTCGAGCATGGTGGACGTCAGGTGATCGTGAAGAACCTCACCAACAGGGGGAACATCTTCATCGAAGCGGTAGAGATGTGAATAAAAACGAATCAAGCCGTGCCGGGCGGCAAAACCCGGCAGAAAGGATGGGTATCGTGAAGCGGAACAAGAAAAAGTACATCTGGGCGTATCTGGACGGAAAGAAACTGGTCGAGGTCATTCAAGCCGCGCTCGACAACAACATGATGGTGAGTGAAATGAAAGAACTGCTGGTCAGGGAGAACCCCGGCCACGAGGTCGCGTTTAAGGTCGAGTAGAAAGGGGACTTGGGGATGAAACATATGGAGATCACAATGCGGACAAGGAGGTAGAAGAATGAACAGCTACCAAGCTTTGAGCGAACGACACCAACAGGAGATCAACGCGTTCCCGATGAAGTGGGGATTTGGCGACGAACAAATCGCACAGGGTATGCGTGAACTTGGCCTTGACCCAACCGATACGGAGCAAGTTATTGGTATTGGAGCAGGTGGGTTTATCCGCAAAAGCGACAAACAAGCATTCATCAATATGCTCAAAAGACATCGCGCGGAACGTGAATCCGCTAAAGCCGTCGATGTTGACGGCACAGGTTATATCTACGAAATGTTTGACTATGAGCTGGCGAATCACGAATACGTCTATACGCAGCGTCTCGATGAAACGCTGGGCGCTTTGGGCATGACGATTGAGGAAATCTATGCGGATGCAAGGCTGACGCGCGGCCTCAAGGATGCAATTAGAAATCAGAAAGATGCACTTGACGGAGAATGATTCGACGGAGAAATTTATTGGATATCGATATTTCTGCGCGGGGATCTGCTTCGGATGCAGATGCGACCGGAGATACACGAACAAGGAGATGTCATAATGTTTACGATACAGATCAAGACAGGCGGTGCAGCATTCCGCGATGAGTACGGGATGTCGCGCCGGAAGTGGGCTGATGTTATCAAAACACTGAGAAAGACCGATGGAGTCACTATTACAGACAGCCCCGATACAGATGCGGATGGGTTATTTGTGGACTTCAAATATGTCACCGTTGACTGCAACAATACCTTCTGGTATATGGACTCATCCAGCATAACCGATGGTTTTGTAAAGGTCGGGCATTGTTTTGATTCAAAATGGAAGCGTACCTTGCTTGGAATCGCGCTATAATGATCTCAATGCCGAACACTTGTTCTTTTTGCGACAGAGTATTACAACATTGCAGGAGGTATCTCAATGGGAAAGATCTATGCACGGCAAATCCCTGCGGAGCATCAAGAAAGTCCTCTTTATTATGGTGATGAATACTGGTCGGATGGTGTCATCGTGACGGGCAATAAGCAATTCCATGGAAGGACAACATCAGCATATGACACGATTATCGAGAATCTGGACAACGCCGCCGATGATATGTACGGTGAATGGTATGCCACTACTGCGGAATATTTTAATGAAGCATTCCCGCCCGATCACACGGATTTTTATAGCAGGAAAGAGGTTGAGCATTGGGAGCGCATCGCGCAAGAATGGGGAACGTCCGTGGGCAGCAATGAAGAGTCTTTGATTTGCCAAGCGCTTTCCCTCATGACCGGTAAGGAGTACTCCTTCGATACGATACATGGCTGTTGTCAAGGCGATTGGCAAAATTGCTTTTATCCTGCGGAATTAAATCCGGGCTTCATTGAGGTGTTTGAAACGGAATATTTCAACACGGGCACAGAGTGGATCGTGCATGACGAGAAGGATGCCCCAGAAACTCCAGAAGAAATTAGCGGGTATTCCATATACTGTTGCTCCCACAACCCTGCCGATGAAATCGCAAAAGAAACGGGAACAACGCCGGACAACGTTATCTTGTACGAGTTCGATGGGTACGTAAAATATCCTATCTACAAGGCACGCATACATTGTAGTTAAGAAATAAATCGACGAGGAGGAACTTTGAATGAGCAGATACGGCTTGGTATTTTGTCGCAGTGGATATGTGGAGATCGAGGCTCAATCGAAGGAAGACGCACGGAGGTTGGCCGACGATATTGTATGCGTCGATCAAGTGAGCTGGGACGATGACTGGCCTTGCGTGGATGTATATTTGCTGGAGGATGAAGAGTAATGCAGGAACAGAAAATTTGGACGGTCACAATCGACCACGGATACATGAACGCACAACCGTGGACATCCTCCTTCTCCACAGAAGCAGCGGCAATGAAATTCAAGGCCAAAGCAGAAAAAAAGATTAAAGCGCATAATATTGATGATTTTGTAAGTGCGGTAATCGACAGCGGCTATTTGGACAGCGAAGAGTACCTTGAATGGTTGGACGAAACGTATGGAAACCACCAAGAAGACGAGGAGATGGAAAGATGAGCACAAAGAGAATATCGGTGGACATCAAACACCAATGCGAAAATTGTACGCAACAAAAGGAGGAAAATCCATGAACTACGAGATCAATGAAGCCGCTGCGCGTACCGCCCACAACATGAACTCCATGCGCGAATACCGCCCAAATCAAACTACCGATGAATACCGCCGCGAGGTGTTGCGCGCCCAAGAGATTGCCGACAAAGAGAGCGCGCTGAAGCCAGAATACGCCGAGGAACTTTCTATGCTGCTCGACCGCTATGCGAGGAAGTTGGCCGATTGGTACAACGAGTCCAGCCGAATCGAGGCAATGTGTCCATCTATAATGATTTCCGGTGCGGGCAACTTCCCCGTCCGTAAAAAGGAAAAGCAGAACCAACGGCGTGACTCCCACATGAAAAAGTATGCCGATATTCAATCAATCCTATCTCGAATGCAGAGCATAGGCACGGGCGGCATCAAGTCCAACGATGAGAAGGCCGTCGAAAAGCTCACGATAAAGCTTGAAGGGTTGGAAGAATTTCAGGAAACCATGAAAAACGCCAACGCATACTACCGCAAGCTTAAAACACTCGACGGCTGTCCCGGCTTAGATGACCAGCAGGTCACACAGATCAACGAGAACATGGCGCGCTCATCTTTTTACAGCGCAATCCCATTTCCTCCGTTCGCGCTATCGAACAACAGCGCTAATATTCGGCGCACACGTGACCGTCTCGAAGAACTTAAAAAACGCAAGGCCATTGAGACGCACGAAAACGACATCGGTATTGATGGTGTAAAAGTCGTGGAGAACTCAGACTTGATGCGGGTGCAGTTCATCTTCGACGAAAACCCCAATTCCGAAGTCCGGGATACCCTTAAAGGACATGGCTTCAAATGGGCGCCATCACAAAACGCATGGCAGCGCCAGCTCACCAACAACGGTATCTATGCAGCAAAGCAAGTCATCGCTGCATTAAGGGCTTTGAGTTCCCAAAGGAGTGACGTATGATTACATGTGATAACTACCCGGAGAGATGGGAGGATGTTCCTGCTGGTACGGAGATCAGCGAGACGATTTACAACGATATGCTGAATGTCATGCCCCCGATCAGCATCCGTGGCGGCATCGGCTTCTATGCAGGATTCCAAATGGGCGAGGCGTATGACCACCAATGCGACGAAACCGGCAAATTCCGCGCGAGGTATATGACTTTTGTAAATATCGGAGATCGGTATTTCTACGCGGGGATTTGTTTCGGCGGCAGATGCGATTGGAGATATACAATCAAAGAGGAGGCGTTGTAATGTTCACAATTCAAATCAAAACAGGCGGCGCATCTTTCCGCGATGAACACACCCTCGACAAGAACGGCAATGCTGTTCTCGATCCAACGGCACACGAGGTGCGCAGCATCCTCAAAGACATCATCCGGAAACTCTCGGACGGCTACACCAGCGGCAAGATCATGGACATCAACGGGAACAGCGTCGGTCAATGGCGCTACGAGTAGGAGTAAAAGGAGACACCTATGAACGAATGGAAAGTCAAGCAGCTAACCATCATGCAAAACGCCGAACTCGAACGGCCCTCTGAGAATCAGTACGGAGCGCATCTAACCCATTGGTCTGGCAAGGCCAAGCCCATTAACATCGACGCTGGCGCACTGCAACTGCTGATTGATTACTACAGTCAGAGCAAACATTGGGTGTTGACCGACGATGCATCAGGGCAGCACATACGCAGGCTGTCAGACAAACAGGCTATCTTCTCGGTCATCGACACGATTCCCAGTACAGAGGACGGGGAATGCACCGTTGTCAATGCAACCGTCGCAATCCACGACGAGGATGTCCAAGACGAGGATTTCGTGCAAACCTATCTCGCGCCGTTTGGGTACGCATCTTTTGAGGAAATACAAGAACAATATGGTGCGCAAGCTATGCAGATTGTAGCGGAATGCTTCTTTGAAACAGTGGCGTCCGAGCAGGGGCGAGTTCTGTATCGCGGGTCGGAAGACGCCTGTATCGACTACATCAATCGCAATGTAGAACCTGACTAGTATTTGACTAGTATCGTGCCGTGAAATATGGGTCAAAACGGTCTGAAGCAGGCCGCTTGTTTTGCATAGAAAAAGCCCGGAATCCCAATGATTCCGGGCTTTTCGGTGGTCGAGGTGACAGGATTTGAACCTGCGACCTTTTGGTCCCGAACCAAACGCGCTACCAAACTGCGCTACACCTCGATGTATGGAGCCAATGAAGGGACTCGAACCCTTGACCTGCGGTTTACGAAACCGCTGCTCTGCCAGCTGAGCTACATTGGCAGATGATCGCTGACAGTATAAGATTATACCACCTGGACATATGCTTTGTCCAGCATGTGGGAGAGTTTTAACACAGAATCTTTTCGCCGATTGGAGATGGGGAAAATGGTGCGGATTCGCAATGCCTAGCAGGCGGCGGGGTAGTGTGGGATCGCCTCTGCGGCTTCCATTAGCACCGGCAGCTCGCTTGTGATGATCGCATCGGGCAGATGGTGCGGATTCGCAATCCCTAGTAGGTGGCGGGGTAGGGGAGGATCACCTCTGTTGTTTCCATCAGCAGTGGCATCTCATTCACGTCGATCGCATCGATTTGCACGAGGTCTTCCCCTAAAGCCTGCGTCGTTTCACTGGACATGGACACGGTGTAGTATGCGGCATCGGTATTTGTCAGACGCACGGTGCTGAGTGCCGACGTGGCTCCCGCAATGCTCCCGTCTATTGAGGAGGTGGTGCCGAATTGCGCCACAACGGGGGTGGCAGCCTCATACAGCGCGTAGGCGGCATCGTCCCATGCCGTGATGCTGATCTCATGCGTGTCCGAATCCTCATAGTCGGTGTGCTGCACGATGGAGAACGACTGATCCGCAGGCACACCTGATGCGACATCCTTCACCAACAGCATGGAGTCTGGCACCTGCTCAGCAGATCCGGCGCGATCCACGATATCGTAGGTTAGACTCATGGGCACGCTAGTGCCAATATGATACAGCGATTCATCGGCAGAGATGGTGTTTGCAGGTTTGACGATGTATAAATCCGGCCGGGTGGTGGCGGTAAGATCTCCGACCTGATAGTCAGACGCGCCATCCTCAGAGCTTGTGATGGCGATCGCCACATGGGGCATTGTGATCGTCTCGGGAGCCTTGGCACCTCCGCAGAACACAAACATCGACATGCAGACCGCCAGCACCGCAGCGATGACGCCCGGGAAGGATGCCTTTTTGAACTTCATGATGGACAGCACGCGCTCCTCGATCGCTGTCTTGCCGAACGCGGCATGCAGCGGCAGCGGCACGCTGCGCGTCTCCTCCATGCGGATGAGGGTCAGTGCGTAGTCCTTGCGCCGATCCTTGCGCGACAGGCTGAGCACCTGCTCGTCGCACCTCAGCTCGATGTCGCGGCAGGCCAGCACGTACATCAGCCAAACCAGCGGATTGAACCAGTGAACGCAAATGGCAACCAGCATCAGCAGCTTCAGCAGCATGTCGTGGCGCTCGATGTGGGTCATCTCGTGCCGAATCACATAATGGTAATGCGCGCGATTGCCGAACTGGATCGACTTGGGCAGCACGATCCTGGGGCGGAATACGCCGTGGGTGAGGGGCGTGGTGATGCGGTCGGATGTGTATACCTGCACCGCATGGCGGCGCCTTTTGGTGTAGAGGATCATGCCGTCGATCGGCAGCGCCATGGCCAATACACGTCGACCGCGCATGAATTTGATCAGCAGAACCGAGGCCACGATGGCCATCCCGATCAACCAGATGGCGATGACCCAGCTACCCTGGTCTATCAAAATGGCATCGAGCTGCGCGATGTGGCTTTGCATGTTCTCCATCCATCCGAGAAACTCGGGCGTGTTGGATAGTTCAAGGCCGCCACCGCCCTGCACCACTTCGCCTGCCTGGAGCATGCTGTAGCTGCTGGCCACGTTCGGCTGCAACCAGCCGAGTTGGTTGAACAATGGCTCAAGGGAAATATTGATCGGGAACAGCAGCCGCACCAGCGCGACCATCCATAGCAGCACAAATACGCCCTTGGGCAGCCGATTGATGGCCACCAGGCGGAATCCTGTGATTAAAACGATCAATAGCCCAGCCATGATACTCATCTGGATGAAATTCATCGCTATGTCCTCTTACTCTAGTTCATTCACAATGCGCTTGAGGTTCTCGATCTCGCGCTGGTCCAGCTTCTTATCGCCCAGCATCGCCACGAAGAATTGCTCAGCGGAGCCGTCGAACATCTTGTCCATCAGCTCGTTGGCCTCAGCCTGCTGGATCTCGTTGCGCGTGAGCAGCGGACTGCAGATGAAGTTGGGCTCGGTGCGCTCGATGGCGCCTTTTTCGATGCATTTCTTAATGACGGTGTAGGTGGTGTTGCGGTTCCAACCGATGGAAGCCTTGAGCGTCTTGGCCAGCTGTCCCGCCGACTGCTCGCCCTGCTTCCAGAGCACCTCCATCACCTTGAGCTCCGAATCAAACAATTTGACTGACACCTGCGTTCACCCCTTTGAAATCATACTATCACAATCGTCACTCGTTGTCAATATCTCGTCGCGCTGCTATGTTGCACCCCTCAAATGGGAACGTTTGCACGATTTCTTGTTCCGCTGCGCTTCACGGTCAGAAATTGCGAGAAGAAGCGCCTACATGAGGCGCTCCGATCGGCACAGCCAGCTGCGGATTGAAG